>CANQCO010000079.1 GCA_947589705.1 Candidatus Gastranaerophilales bacterium | reverse complement strand
AATAACAGAAACCAAAAAATCTTGCTCAACTTGATTTAAATTTCTGCTTTTGGTAGTTGTTTATAGTTAGTTTTTTTTATTTAAAAATTTATAAATTTTAAGCAATTGAGAACCACTTATTTTCATATTATTAAACTTCCAATATGATAAAAAACCAACAAGAAAATTTTCTCATTTTTTTTATTAATATTAACGAATATTAAGTAATACTGCTTCCTATTTACTTCAATATTTTTTAACTATTGTACTATCTTGATAAATCCATTTTGTTAAGCAAAAGACCTTGAGTTTTTTATTTCAAACAACAATTTTTGAATTTTTTCTCTGTGCCATCTAAAACAATGCCAATCGGGATTTTGATATGTATTTCATTTTTATGCAAAAATTTAGAATGGTGAAGCGATTATATCAAAATGTACTCTGGCATTAGATTGATTGTATATTCCTGTATTCATAAGCGGAACACCAATATAAATTCTTGCGGTTAAATATTTTGAAATTGCGAGTCTTATACCGGCTCCGACGCTTGATAAAAAATTTGTTGTACCTGTTTTCCCTTCATTTGGTATTATTGCACCGTTATCAAAAAATGCAGCCAGTTTAACAGAATCGCGCAATCTGAATTTTGCTTCGCTGTTATACGGAATACTTATTTCTTCGGGTAAAAACGGTATAGGGAATAACATTTCAATACTTACAAAATACGAATTACCACCGAGCAATAAACTCTCGGAATAACCTCTTACACTTGAAATACCACCGATTTGATATTGTTCAACAAAAGGCACATCATATGGTGAGTACTGACCGCCTGCTTTTACGGTTGCAACTATGTTCTTTGGCAGGTAGTGAATATAATAAGCGTCCGCATTAACCTTTGTAAAATACTTTGAAAAATAAAGCATATCATCTCGAATAATACCGTTTGTTGAATATAATGAACCGAATAAAACGCTCTTTTGGAAATTATATCTTCCGCCCAATCCTACTGATAAATTATAATCTTTATAATCTGTATATTGAAAACCTGAAATATCTGCGCTTGAAAGTTTAAAGTTGGTTGAGGTATTGAATTTTAATTGAGCTTTTTGGTTATCAATAATCGGATGTGATAAATATACACTGAACACGTGCGTATTGGCATTTAAATCGAAATCTTTATAATCTCCGCTTGTAACTTTGCTTTTACCATACATATAACTACCGCCTAAACGTGTGCCTTTTCTATTTATCGGAACATTATAATCTGCAAACGGACTGAACGATGAACGAGCTAAATTGACAGCACCCGTTAATCTGTCCTGAAATCCGAATAATGAATCTGTTGAAGCCATTAAACCGCCGCGTAATAGTCCTGTTGTTTCTCTTCCGAAGCTGTCCCACGATGTTGAAAAATGATAAGGAAACTTTTCTTCCGCCTGCAATACGATGTCGGTTGTGCCGTATTCTTCTCCCGGTTGTAATTTTGCGGATAATTTTATGCTTCTGGCTTCTTTATTGAAGTTTTTTAAATCCTCTTCTAATGCTTTTAAATTTAATACATCATTAGGTTTAGATGATATTTGTCTTTTTAAAAACCATTTACGGTTAAATTTATTTCTTTCTACTTTTATACTCCCGATGTGCGCTTCCATAAGTTCAATTTTTAATACGCCGTCTTCTAACTTTTCCAAAATCGCTCTTGCGGTAAAAACCTCTTTTTTCTCATACTGCTGGTTGATGATTGCAACAAAGTTATTTATATCCTCTGCCGTAACATCTTGATTTTCGAGTAATAACTTAAATTTATATAACTCTAATTCGGAAAATATTTCCGAATTTGTAAATTCAACCTTGTTTATATGTGTTGTAACGGCATTTTTTTGTATGCGTGCAGGTAATTTTAATGGTTCTTCTTCTATAATCGGCTCATCAATATATTTTTCTATTTCCGTTCTGTGAGCGCCTTCAAATTGTTCATAATATTGTTTTGTTCTTTCGGTATCATTCATAAATCCGGGGGAAACATTAGGAGTAAGGATGTTTTTATTAATATTTCCGTAACTGTCATCCTTTATTTCTTTTTTTGCGGACGCACTATCAACTTCTTCTATCGCAAAACACTCTGTTCCTGCATTTAATAAAGAAAACAACACCAGCATAATTGATATGCCTTGTAGTATATTATTCTTTCTCATAAAATTCCACATTCTTTGTCAGCACCTTAAATTGCTTAACAATTATACATTTATCACAAATATATGATTCTTTTCAAATATTAAGTTTTATATCATTCTATCTGTTATGAAATTTTGTATCCTTTACTTAATAAAATGTTATATAATTGCTACCTGTGGTATTGTAATAAATATTAAGAGTGAATAAAATTCAAAGAGTTAATAAAAAATGATAAAATTTCATAAAAGCATTCACAGACTGGTTTCTGCTTGTCTTGTTTGTACTTTTGCGATTAATCAGTCATCATTAACTCTACTTGCGCAAGCTGATATTCAGGTTGGCGGTCCTGTAAAAACAGATACTAATTTATATACCAATGGAAATATGACGGATATTACAACTAATACAACCGTCGGCAACGGTAAAATCGGTGTTAACTCATTTAGCCGTTTTAATGTAGGACAGGGTGATGTTGTTAATCTGCAATTGCTTAACGAGCAAAATAAACTTGTAAATTTAATCTTTGACAGCTCAGCGTCACAAATTAACGGTATAGTTAATTCCTATGTGAATGGTAGTATAGGCGGAAATGTTCTGTTCGCAAACCCTCATGGTTTTGTTGTCGGGCAAAACGGTGTGTTTAACGTCGGTTCTTTAACATTGATGACGCCTAAAGAAGACTCTATGAAAGAACTTTTCGATAGAAACGGCGTTTTCAATGAAGAAAATATGGAAAGACTTGTAAGTTTCACTTTTGATGATAATAATTATTTGGTAAGCGGAAATAAATATACTCCGTTTGTACTCGATACGGGAAAAATAGAAATTGCAGGGAAAATAAATTCTGCAAAGGGTATTGACCTTATTTCAGGTGCTGAAGTTAATTTACTCCCGACCTCTGAACTGAATGCAAATATGTTATTTACCGGTTCAGACAATAATGTGGTAGCTGTACCATCACCTGTTGCACAGAGTTCAAGGACTAATGCTTATCCGAATAAACTTGCCATGCAGGACGGAAACAACATTGTAATTGTTGCATCAAATAATAATGCCTCAAAAGATATTTTAAGTGCAATTGTTAATATGAACGGTAAAGTTAATGCTAACGGCGGAAATGTTATAGCAAGAACGGAGGTTTTTCAAACCGATAAAAAAGCAGGCGTTGCAAAATCGAAAATTAACGTCAAAGACGGTGCTGATATTAATGCAAACAATATTTATATGAATGCTGTTTCAAAAATCAGTGACGTTGATAAAAATGTTATCGGAGTTGATGATTTATCTCAAGAAAATTATTACGGATATTTGGGTAATATTGTTAATTATGCGGTTGATGAATTTGTGCATTTAGCGAAAGTGGATACTGCAGTAAATATTGAAAAAGGTACAAAATTAACTGCTGATAATGATGTCAAATTGGATGCGGCATCATATATTGACATTGATGGCGAGGCAATACTGGGTACATTACCTAATTTTAATTTCAGTTTTACAAATTTAGGATCAAATACTTCCGTTACTGTAAAAAACGGTGCTTCAATAAATGCAAAAAATTTATCGGTTAATGCCACAACCGACCTAAAACTTAATACAACCGCTAAAACAACGAATTTGGTTGATATGGTGACCGATAAAAATATAGGTTCTTATGCACTTGGTATTACCATTACAAATTTAGTGAATAAAGCTGTTATAGAAAACGGTGCTAAGTTAAGTATTAAAGATAATATTGATGTTTTAGCAAAAACTTCAAGTTATCATAATGATATTGTAAAAAACGGCTTAATTCCCGTTGTTGACAAAAATCATGGACCCATCGGCGCTGCAATGTCGTTTATTATTACGGATGTTGATAATGAAGCAAGTATGAATGCCGACGCTTCAATTAACGGTAAGTTAAATGTTGAAGCAGATTACATCGGAAATGTTGTTTCTGTTGTTTCTGCATACTCGGGTACAGGCACACAAAGCTCAATGGGCGGGTCAGAGAACGGGCTTTTAGATAAAATATTAACTTATTTTTCAAGCATTGATAGTCTTAAAAGTGTAGTAGCAAGAGGAAATGCAAAATATAATAATATAGATACCGCAGCAGGAGTTGGAATTATATCGGATAAAGTAGTATCAAATGCTACAATCGGAGATTTATCAAAAGGTATTAAACCGAAAATTACTGCAGGACAAATTCGGGTTAAATCTGAACTTAAAGATGAAAAAAGCTCTCTATATGTAACAGGAGAAACAGAACAAGGCAGAACAACCGCTAGCGGTGCGCTTGCAGTTAATTATAAAGATTTGAATTCAAATGCAAATGCTTATGGTGATTTTATTTTAAAAGGTTCAAATAAAGATGAGCCCTCGGACGCTTTATCAATTATTGCAAAAACGGATATAGTTCATCCCATGTCATGGCTTGATTGGTTTGAAACCTTTGCGCCGTTTTTTGAAGGAGATACTTGGTCAGATGCATTTAAAGAAGTTAAAGAACACTGGAAATCCGTTCAAACAAACAGCGTAGATGATTATCTCGGGTATTTAAAATCTCTGGGTGAATTAAAATCCGTTATGGACGAAGGAAACTTTGACATGTTCAAGGCTATTGATTTTAATAATCTTGGTGCATACGGATTTTTCAGTACTTTTGCTCAATCAAAAGCAAATGCAATGGCACAAACAGGGCAAACAAAAGTTTTATCGGGTGCAGTCGGTATTTCTTTATTTAACGCTAATGCTAATGCAGCTCTGGACAATAATTCAAATGTTACCCTTCAAACAACAAACGCAAAAAACGCAGGGATTACAGTTAGTGCGGAGTCAGATAACGATGTTTGGACAGCTGCAACATTGATGGATTTGACAAATCTTACAAGCTTCTTATCGGGCGCAACTGCAAGAGACGGTTCCGCTTACGGGGTAGGCGGTGCTTTTTCTTATTCTGATTCAAATGTTACGGCAAGAATCGGAGAAGGTGTAAATATTAAAAAAGATGACGGCATTTCAGGTTCAACCTATGGCGATATTAATGTTAAGGCAAGCGAAAACGGAAACTTTTTAACAGTGAGCGCAGGCTCTTCTTCTCCTGATAATACTGGACTTTCAGGTGCCGTCGGTTTGACTGTTTTAGGTGACGGTATTGTAAAAGCGGCAATTGAAGATAGTGCAAATATATTCGGCAATAATGTAAACGTATCTGCCACAAAAGATGATAATTTTATACACGCAATTATAGCATTCGCTAATGGGCAAAATTCTTATGGTTTTGGTTTATCAGGCATAGTTTTGACTGACAGCGTTGAATCTTATATAGCAGGTAATGTTACAGCACTTGATTCCGTTAATGTCAATGCAGATTACGATAAATCCATAATAAATGCAAATGCAAATATCGGAGTTGCAAAAAACGGCACAGATGACCCTGTAGGTCAAGTTAACGTAGCACAAGACCAAGTTGAAGATTATTTTGGCTTAAGAGATTTATTTGATGAAGGTTATAGCGGTTTAAACTGGTATAATTTTATACAAAAATATCAAAGAAAAGCTTCAAAAATACAAGATTTAACCAATCAAGCAAATATGGGCTTTGATTTTACAAGAAATCCTAATCCTAATAAAGAAACAAAAGCATACGCAGGCGGGATTAATCTGAATGTTGCAAATAACAGCGTAAAAGCTCAAATTAAAGATGGTGCAAAAGTTAGCGCAGAAAACGATGTTAAAGTGAACGCAAATTCACACGATAAAATAATTGACGCAAATGCTGTAGCTTCGGCAAACGGCAAATCCGGTGCAGGTGCTACTATTATGGCTGATGTTACTAAAAATATCGTTGAAGCAAGTATTGGTAATGCGGTCGTAGACGCTAACAGAGCAATAGAAGTTACGGCAGGTGAAGATTACAATTTGATTGCAGCTTCTGCAGGTGTTGCTGTTGAAAAAGACAAAGCAGGCGCAGGTAATGTTTCTGCTGCGGTTCAAGTTAATGATGTTACTGCTGCAATAAAAGACGGTGCAAAGATTAATAAAACGAAAACGGGCGAAGACCAAAGCGTAAAAGTTGAAGGCAGTGTTAACAGTAAAGTAATTAAAGCAGTCGGAGCTTTATCCGTTCAAGCTGGCGGTAATGAAGGAAAAAAATCCGTTGGTGCAACACTAGACGCCGATATTGTATCAAATTCAATAAATGCTTATATTAAAGGTGCTGAAGTCAATGCAAATAAAAATATTGACGTAAATGCACTCAATTCAGACAGAATGATTGTTGTTGATGCGGCAGGCGGAGTTTCTACAAGCGGTTCTGCTTATACAGGAACAATTGGTGCATATATAGCAGCAAATAATATTAATTCTTATATTGAAAATTCAACTATAGATTCAAAAAATGGCGGTTTAAATCTTAAAGCAACAAGTTCATTTGATGAAATTGCGGTTGTCGGTACTGTAGGTGCAGGAAGTAAAACAGGTGTCGGACTTTCTGCAAGAGTTGATGCGGTTATAAATGATGTAAATTCTTATATAAAAGGTTCAACAGTAACAACTTCAAATAAACTGTCAATGACAAACAGTGATTCAATGTCGCAAATATCGGTAGGAGTCGGCGGTGCAGGTTCATCAGACGGCGGAGCCGGAGCCGGTGCTTTAAGTGTGTTAGCTGATGTTACCGACCAAAATAATTATATTGAAAATTCAACCTTGAACGTCGGCAGTTTAACTATGGATTCCGATAAAACTTTGAATACATTATCAGTAACAGGTGCAGTATCAATTGGTGCAGGCGCTGCATCGGTCGGACTTTCTGCTTATGCTTTGGGAGTTTCGCACGCAATAAATACTTATGTGAAAAATTCTGATATTACGGCATTAACAGGTGATATTCAACTTACCTCCGATTTTACTCATGATAATTTGAGTATAGTATTTGGCGGTGCAGGCGGAAAAGGTTTTACCGGTTCGGGGGCTTTGAATGTTCTTGTAAATGATTCGACTTTAAATACTTATGTGTTGAATGAAGAAGCGAAGAAAAAATTATATGCGCAAAGCGGTTTAATTAAAGTTGCATCTTCAAGCGATGTAAACTCTTTGACAATTGACGGTAATGTAGGAATTTCGACCGGCAGCGTATCTGCAGGCGGAGCCGTTAATACTACGGTTAATAATTCAACTGTTACGGCAGGCATTAAGGGTGCAAATGTTAAAGCTAAAAATGGTGTAGACGTTTCTTCAAAATCGAAACAAAAATTTGTTTCCACGGCAGTTGGTGCTTCAGTAGGGTCAGTCGGCGTCGAAGGTACTGTTGATACGGTAGTGATGAATCAAAATATTAAATCATATATTGATAATTCCGATGTTGAGGTTTCAGAAGGTGATATAACCGTAAATACAGATAACATATTAGATTTAACATCAGGAGTTGGCGGCGTAGCAGGAGCAAAAAGCGGAGCAGGTGTCGGCGGTGCCGTTCAAACTCTTGTTATTAATCAAAATATTAACTCGGAGATTAAAGATTCCACTTTAAAAACAATAAAAGGAAGTATTAAAAATCAATCTTCATCTGATTTTGATTTACTTGCAACGGTATTAGGTTTTGCAGGTGCGTCTTCTGCCGCAATTAACGGTTCTGTTGCGACACAGGTATTAAATGTTAATGCAAAATCCGAAATATCATCATCAGTTTTAGAAGCTGCAGCAGATATTCTAAATACTTCAAAAGCAGATACAAACGTTCAGACATATATTGCATCTGCAAACGGAGCAGGAACTGCCGCAATTGGAGGGGTTGTTTATTCGATTGTTGATAATTCGTCGGCTAATGCCTTAATTAACGGTACAAGCACAATAAACACAGCAAAAACATTAGAAAATACTTCATCAATAAATTCAGATTATTTGGCAACATTATTTAATGCCAGTGGTTCCGGGGAAACGGCTGTTAACGGTACAGTTGCTACATTTGTTTTGAACTCGCAGTCTAACGCAATTTTAGAGGATCTTACAGGAACAGATATTGGTGATATTACCGTTCAATCCGATAATACTTCAAAAACAATCGCAGCTATGCTGCAAGCAAGCGGTTCGGGTGAAGCTGCCGTAAACGGTGGAGTTAATACATTCGTTTCAAATAAAAAATCTAAAGCACAAATAAATAATTCAAATATAACTTCAGCAGGAAAGGTTACCGTCAGCGCTAATGCCGATAATAAAACAGATTCATCTGTCGTCGGAGGTGCAGGTTCAGGCGGTGTCGCAGTTACAGGAGCAGTTAACACTATAGTTTCATCGGATGAAATAAGTGCTAAAGTTTCAGATTCATCTGTTATCGCTGATGATTTTTCTTTAAGTGCTAAAGATACTCTATCAATAGTTGGTCGTACAGGCTCATTACAAGGTTCAGGAAGTGTCGCTGCAGGTGGCGCAATAATAACAGGTGTTATTACAAATAATATTGAAGCATTAATTGAAAATTCTGATATAACTTCAAATAAAAATATCATAATTTCTTCTGTAGCAAATGAAACTTTAGGAGATAGTAAAAATCCGTTTATAACTATTGCGGCGTCAGGTTCAGGTAGTGCAGCAGTCGCAGGTGCCGTAGATACTCTTGTTTTAAACAGTTCATTCAAAGCAAAAGTTTTAGGTAAAAAAGATAAAGGTCTTTCAGCTTCTGAAACATTAAAAATAGAAGGTACAGGAAATACTGAATTATTCTTATCCGCAGGCTCGGGCAGTGGAGGTGAAGTCGGAGTGGGCGGAACCGTTAGCACTCTTGTAATTGATAAAGACATTGAAGCTGTTGCGGACAAAACATTAATTAATTCCAAAAATATTGATATAGATGCCTCAAGTACAGACAATATCAACAATGTTGCGGTTGCAGGCGCAATTGGCGCAGCAACAGGTGTTTCGGGTGTTATAAATACAACTGTTATAAGCTCAGACCTAAAAGCAGGTATTAGTAATTCAGAAGTTAAAACTACAAATGATATTAATATAGATTCAAAAGTTACTGCAAAATATTTGAATACGACAGGAGAAATAGCGGGTGCAGGTGTAGCCGGTGTCGGCGCTTCCGTTGTAACGAATGTTGTAGGGTATAATTCATCTGCATTTATTGATAATTCAACAGTTGAAGCAAATAACATTACAATTAAATCAGACGCTTCAACAACATACGATTTATACGCTATATCAGGTGCCATAGGTGGAGAAGCAGGTGTAGCCGGAGTTATTGAAACCAATGTAGTTAATAACAGCCTTTCATCTTATGCAACGGGAAATATTACCGCAGATAAACTCGATGTAAATGCTAAAGATGAAGTTAATTTTAATGGTGTTGCAGGAACATTAGCAGGCGGTTTGATGGCAGGAGTCGGTGCTACAATTCAGACAAATTCCGTTACAAGTACTATATTGTCTTATATCGGAGGGGAAAACATCACTGTAAGTGATATTGATGTTAATGCTCAAGGTATTCAAAACTTTAACAATTTAACGGTTGTTGGTTTTGGCGGAGGTAAAGTTGCCGTTGAGGGTTCATCGCTTGCTAATATTGTAGATTCCACGGTTAAATCATATATAACAAGCGGTTCAAAGATAACATCAGGTAAAGATTTGGATTTTACAGCTCAAAATACTACATCAATTACGGAAAGTATAGGTTCAGGCTCAATAGGTTTTTACGCTTCTG
>CANQCO010000078.1 GCA_947589705.1 Candidatus Gastranaerophilales bacterium | reverse complement strand
TCCGCAAAACGGCTGCGGAATGATTTCGATTAAAGCTGATTCTAATCACGGTTATGCAATTTTAAACGATAAAAATATGCCGTTAACTGATAAACAGCTTAAAGAATGGGGCATTAAAGTAACCAATAGCAAAGGGTTTTTAATACCTAAAACGGATGACGGTTATTTCTTCACTACTAACACAATCATTAATTTTGAAGTACCCGCAGGCGGAGAATATAAACTCGGCGGTAAGAATTTATCTAAAAAATACACTTTTATAAACGGCCCTACGTTTCTGACTCCGGGAGTTTATTATAACGCTTGGTACGGCTATGTTCCTCCGTATTTTGTTACTCAAAAAGGAAGTTACAATTTAATTATCACTCCTGCATGCAGATATTCAAACTACTCATTATTCAATAAAGCAGGTCAGCATATATTAACACAAACCGATAAAGATTTAGATGGTGTAATAACGTTTAAACATGTAAATCCCTCCGACAGCGTTATTGTCGGAAGCCCTATACAACTGAAAGAATAGTATTAAACAGAAAGGAAACTTATTATGAACAACAATAATTTAGATAATAATAATATATTTGATACTTCATTTGTTAAACCTGAAGACGTATTTGTAAGCGAAGATAGAACACAAATTTCAATAATTGAAACTACATCAATGAATGATTACTGTTTATATGATACGGAAACAACAAAACAAGTTACCCCTTGGATTAACGGAAAAGAAGGTCACGTCACATTTTCGGACTTAAATCCCGATAAAAGATATTCAATAAGGGTAAGATTGGCAAATGATACTTCAAAAAAAGAAATATATTATATTCATTCTTTGCCTTTGGTTGATGACCATAATAATAAAACAGTTAGTTAAAAATGAAAGGATAAAATTATGGAACAAAATAAATTTTTAAATGAATCACCTGAACAAGTTGTTGTAATTCCTTACCCACGAACCATCAGGATAACAGGTGTACAGCCGGAAAAAGCATACGGACTGTTTGATTCAGAGACAGGTACACAAGTCAGCGATTTTAAAAAAGGTACAGATGGACAAGTTGAATTTCAAGGCTTAGATCCAAGCAAACACTATGATGTAGGTGCCATAGATGGCATGGGAGATGATAAACCTAAATTTAGAATAAATTGGACTAACCCTATGCGTGATGACACAGACACTATATTAAATAATTCCGGTAACATGCCTGTAGCCTATCCTCGTACCTACACTATAAAAGATAGCAGCAGCAACAATGTATTTGATATAGTAGATAATAAAGGTGATAAGTTAGGAGAAGTTGAAAAACTAGCACCAATTGGCGATAAACCTGAAATCTGTTTTATTCGGTCGTTAAAAGTAAAAGACGACACAAAAAAATAAAAGGTTTGGTACAAAGCTGATAAAAAGAAGCCCCGCAAAATAGCGGGGCTTCTTTATCTTTCATGCTATATATTATTTTTTAACATGCTATTTAATTTTTTAAAAAATTTGTCAAATTGTTTTACTCCAAATTTAAATGAACTGCCGTTTTTTAATTTAATTTCCATTACTTTCCTATATCTGTAGGAAACAGAACTCATTTCACTTATTAAAATATTTCTATTTGTATGTTGTGGTCCCCAAAATTTAGTACGTTCAGACGGTGTAATGGTAACTAAACGTTTATTGGTTAATACGGATATAGTCATACCTAAAATAATTATAATAATATGTAATATTAGATTTATAATTATAAAAAGATAAATATTTTGTTTAGTCATAAAATCAATAGATTGAACTTGGGGTATATATAAAAGCGGAAAAGCAAAATATCCGTAGAATATTGAGAGAAAACAAGGAGCCCAAAAAGTGAGTGTAAATGTCGGAGTAACAATTTCTTCAATTATTTCATCAGGATAATCAATCTTAAAATATGTTATAACTTTCTTTCCCCAATTTATAATAAATATATGAGTTAATAATCCGCCAATAACAGCTGAAATTATACCGCAAATACAACAAAAATTCTCTATGCTTATCATTTTTTACCTTTAGTTATTAACCGAAATCATTGTACCATTTTTACCCCCCCCCAGTGCAAATTTAAGTATTTTATTTGTAAAAAAAAACAATGTAAAAAAATTGTAAAATTAATATCAAACCTGAAATGGGGTGCTTTTTGGTTTTATGAACTTACAATTTTTGGTATTTTTTATGAGTAAAAGTTGTTGTGTTACACTCCGCTAACCCAACCTGCTTGCTTAAGTTTTAGCATTTTAAATCTACCTCTTTATTTCTATTGTATAAATATCTTTTGTATTATTATTTAGTATTGATTTCCCCAAAATTAATAATTTATTACTTCCAATTTGAATAAATTCTGAACCTAAATGATAAAAATTTCTATTTAAATATATAAATCTCTCAAATTCATAATCATATATCTCTCCGGATGGAAAAATAATATAATTATTGAGAATATAATACTTTTGTAAAAAATGATCTTCGGGTTTTCTTGGTATTGAATCAATTAATATAGTTTTATCTTTTAGTGATAATATTTCATCAATTATTAAATTTTTTTTATCAATACTCCTCATAAAGATTTTATTGTCAGTAAATTTTGATAAAATTATATCCTTTCTTAATGTTTCTAACTCCGAAATTTTTTCCATTGAATGTGTTTTTATATCATAAAGTGTTATATCTTTGTTTATAATTTTTGGAGTTTCTCTATAAAATAATTTAAATCCGTTGTTAGATTTAACTATTATGGATGAAATACACAAAATCTTATTATCGATAGGAACAGAATATAAAAATCCTTTATTTTTATTATCAAAAATCTTTTTATATTTTCCAGTTGCAATATTTAATTCAATTAAAAAAGACATTGACGATGGGAATATACTTATAATATTATCCCCTTTATTAATAATATTTAATATTCCTCTATCAACATGTAAATCTTTTATTCCCGGAAAAACTAATGAAAAACTTTCTGTTTTGTTATCAAATATTTGACAATTTTTGTTCTTTGACAATAATAAGACTCTGCCATCATCCATTATATATGTTGCTAAACATTCTGAATGTTTCATATCACTAATTTTTCTAAAAGTTTTTGTATTTGGATTATATATTTCAGCAGATGTTAAATATATTTTTCTATAATCAGGCGGTTGCTTATTTAATGTTGATTTGATTATTTCTTTTTTATATCCTCCAACAATAAGTATTTCTCCATTTTTTAAATTTATCAAATGTGGTTCAAATCTATTTTCAACCATTTCTCCGACTTTTTCTATTGTAATCAATGGAGATTTATTTATATTTTCCTCTATTTTAAATTTTTTATTACTTTCATCTGTGGTTTTTATATGAAGAAATCGAATAGAAATAAAGCTTATAATGCAAATCAAAAATACTATAAACAAACATTTACATAAATATAGCTTATAGGTTTGGTTTAAACCCAACAATTTTTTCCACACTCCCTGCTTATTCTTCTTTTCTTGTTCTATATTCTCTTTATCCTCACTCATAAAAACACCTTTATTTATAAATAAAGTAATTATACCATTTTTTTCCCTCCCCCATCGAATCAAACTTAAAAAATTATTATTAATTGTTACCAATTAGACTACATACAAATATAACTTTTTAGTTCACAATATAGCTATGTTAAATAAGGAAGCAAAAAAGAAATTACTTGGCAGTAATATTGCCAAATACAGAAAACAAAAAAATCTTTCTCAAAATCAGCTTGCAGAGTTGGTTGATGTTTCAAGAGAACATATTGCTAAAGTTGAAACCGCAAGAAGAAACATGAGTATGGATTTATTATTTAATATTTCTTCTGCCCTCGTTATTCCCGAATATAAATTTTTCATTTTTAAATAAATATAAAAATAAATTTTCAATTTATTTCTTTGATGAATTCCATTATTTTAACGGGCGAATTTTCGTTATAATTATGAGTATCATTATTAACAAGTACAAGTTTAGCCTTCTTATTTTTACCTGCATTTTTTAATGCCATTTCATAAGGGATTAATTCATCATCTTTTGAATGAGTAATTAGAATAGGTTCGGTTATTTTATCTATTCTTGAATATGTATTAAAATTCTGGAAGAAAGGTACTATATAAACGATATTAGAAAAGAAATCAGAGTGAGTATGTTTTTTTAAGACTACTTTGCCCATATCTTGAATATTAGTAAAGGTGCTTTGAAAAATAACTGCTTTAAATTCATTCTCATTAGCTATTTTAGATGTAACACCACCGCCAATGGATAATCCCCATAATATTATATCTTTATCGGGAGTATTTTTTTCTTTATTTAAATAGTTTACTGCCCCTCTTAAATCGTTATACAATCCGTTTTCATAAGGAAAACTGCTGCTGTTGCCGTAGCCTCTGTAATCATAAATAAAAACCCCATATCCTTCTTGCGCAAAAGGAATAAGCATATCAAAAAAATAACTGATATTACCGCCATTACCGTGAGAAAATAATATTGTTGGCTTGTTTGCCTTTGGTGCAATATACCAAGCGTTTAATTTTATTCCGTCTTTTGAGTTAAAATATATATTTTCATGCGGATAATCAGAATTATAAACTTCTTTAACAGGATAATAAATATTATTCTGGCAATATAAAATTATTATTAATATCCCGATTAATACTCCGATTATAATTCGTTTAACTGAAATCTTTTTCATAAAGTTAAAATGCCCTTCTGTATTGATTTTATAACTTTTCATCTAAAGCAATTTGGGGAAATATAAATGTAACAAGGTTTTAATATAGATGTTTATAACTTCAAAAAAACGGGCATTGTATTATTACGTTGATTTGTGCCTAAAATTAATTTGAATATAATTATAAATTTTATATAAAACTAAGAATATTATATGAAACTGCAAAAAAATTGCAGCAGAGATATTTTTGCCCCTAAAAGTGCGGTTAAAATCAGCAAATTTTAACCACAATATATTTACGACGCCCAAAAGACGCCAATATTTTGGTGTAAAAAACAGAAAGGACATTTATTATGAACGAAAATAAATTTTTAAATGATTCACCTGAACAAGTTGTTTTAATTCCTCAGCCAAGAAAAATTAGGATAACTAATGCCTGTGCTCAAAGAGCATATGGGCTTTTTGACTCTGAAACAGGCACGCAAGTCACGGGGTTTAAAAAAGGTGCAGATGGAAAAGTTGAATTTGCAGGCTTAGACCCGCAGAAACACTATGACGTAGGAGCTATTGAAGGTCTGGGAGATGATAAACCTTATTTTGCTATTGTTTATACTCGCCCTATGCGTGATGACACAGACACTATATTGAAGAATTCTGGTAACCTACCTGTTGTATATCCTAAAATCTACCACATAATTGATAATGACAACAACAATGTATTTGATTTAGTAGATAATACTGGTGATAAAGTAGGAGAAGTTGCAAAATTATCTCCGACAGGTGATAAACCAAGATTTGAATGGGTTTCAACTCTCAAAATGAAAGACGATACACAAAGATAAAAGGCTTGACACAAAGCTGATAAAAATCACCCCTATTGGGGTGATTTTTGTTTTTTATAATTTACAATTTCTGTTTTTTTTTGAGTAAATAAGTTGATAAAAATTGATGGATCACGCTCTTTTAAACCTAGACTGTAGACAATTTTTTACAATATTTAGCACTGCATCAGGTCATCATAGTTAAGATTGTGAGAACGTGCGAAATTTATAAACTCTTTTTCTTCTTCGGATACTCTTATTTGGAATTTTAAAACAACTCCGTTAGCGGGTTTGAGTCAGGCACCTTTGCGTTTTCCGCCACGCCCGAATTTTTCTTTATAATATCTTTCTCCGCTTTCTTCTTCCCATTCTTCTTTGCTTATAACAGTATATTCATCTTTCATTTCTTCTGGATATATACCTTTAACATATCCTTCTTTATCTTTAATATAAATTAATTTTTTTATCATTTCTAATCTCCTTACTTTAGATTTTGTCAACATATTCAAATAAGACGTCACCGTTTTTTATTTCATACTCAACTATGTTATTTCTTCTTTAATGTTTATATGTATATATTTGAATTTTTTTACTATAAGATGTTCCTCCTGCAAATAAAATATCCCCATTTTTTAATTTGACAATTCCTATATACGGTTGCATAATTATAGGTGGATTTGGAATTTTATAAAATTTATTTATATTTTTTTCATATAGATAAGTATTCTTACTTTTCCCTACTTCAAAAACCAATACATTTCCGTTATCAAGAAGAACTAATTGGGGATAAAATGCACTAAATATATTCCAAGTTTCCATAATTTTATTTTGTACAGGAATTTGTTTTTTAGTTACTATATTATATATAAAGCCTTCACTATAAGTTTCCTTGGCATCAATACATAAATAACTTTCTGAATTTAATTGTATATTTATGTCTCCTTTAGGAATTTTACCTATTTCTTTAAATGAATTTTCTATAATATCGTATAAATAAGCTATACCTCCCGAAAATACTATTATATTTCCATTTTCATATTCAAAATAAAAATCATTCTTAACCTCATGAGGAATTTTTCCCGATGCTTTATAGTATATATTTTTATATGGATTGTATATCTCATGGGCTTCTTCCTTAAGCATGTTTACAAATGGAAGAAGTAATACATGTCCGTTTTTTAATAAAATTTGTAAGTGTTTAGAAAATTCATATTCCGTAGATTTAATATCTTTAAATGTATAATTTTTAGAATCAAACAATTTAGCTGTATTTGTTCTCTTGCCAATTATTCCATGTGAATTATATAATTTACCGCCAATTATTAGAATATCGCCATTTAATAAATTAGTTGTTTTGAATGACGAAAATCTTTTATCATCTAAATTAATTGATTTAATAATTTTTTGTTCTTGCGGATTATAAATATCTGCTGTGTCAATATCCAGATTATCAAAACCTCCCATTATTAATACATTATCATCGGGTAAAAGGTTTGCGGTAGCATAATATCTTATTTTACTCATTTCAGTATCAGGAACTACCCATTTTCCTTTATCTACACCTTTATCTTCAAATAAAGAAAATGCAAAACATTTTCCACTTACTAACAAACAAAATAATGTTAAAACAACTGAAATTTTTTTTATATTTATTAGTGAACTAAATTTTATTTTGTCACTTTTTATATTTTTATCTTTATTCATAAAACCACCCAAATTTGTAAACAAGTCATTATACCACTTTTACCCCCCCCCCGTTGCAAGGCAGGATAAATTAAAATTATTTAAAATATATCTTAATAATCACTTGACAAAAATTAATAAATCTTCATGTTAACCCAAAAATATTGAAACCATGCCGAATATAGTTTATAATATTAATGTACCTATACCTTATTAGGAGGGGCGTAGGTTTGCTGGACAAACTCCTCTGGTACAAAAGCAAGCAAGTGCATGGAAACATGCACTTTTTTAATGTTATAATTATTTAATGGATGATATTAATAAATATTATTTTCAATTTTCAAGACTTTATATAAGAATTATGCGACTTGAAACAAATATCAAAAGCGGTCTTATTAATTCTTTATTGCCATATTATAAAGAAGATATTATTAATCAATTTAATCATTTTTTTTCAAATAAAAAGAGATTGGAAAGATATAAAAATAAAGATATTAATAAAATAAGTTCAATTATAAAAAATCCTCAATTTAATTCAAACTCAAAAAAATTTATTTCTTTAATAAATAATGTTTTATATTTATCAGATTTAATTTTTATATTTCTATATTGTGAACAATTTAGAAAAAGTGAAATTATAGATAAATTTTATTATAACATTCCCCAAAAATATGAAAAATTAATATCTGCAAAAGAAAATTTATTAAATTTAAGAAACACAATAGCTCATTTTAAATTTAAAGATTTTCAAGTTCATAAAAATGAATATTTAGAAGCATTAAAAATATATGAATATCATATAGGACAAAATCTTCCAGGCATAAATTCAATACCGATTCTTAATTACAAACCTTCATTAAAAGAAATATTAGAAACGGTTTATAAAATTAATCCAAGTTTATTAAGAAGCAATGAAGATGTTAATTTTAATTGTAATAAAGACAGATTATTACTTGAAATTTGTGACGAAATAGCATTATATAACGGATACGAAGTAGAAGAATTACATTCACCCTGGTCAATTTTAAGAGAAAAATATAGAGTAATAAATAATAATAAGTAAATTTATTTGAAATAATTATAAAAAGTTGACAGAAAGGACATATTATGAATGAAAATAAATTTTTAAATGAATCGCCTGAACAAGTTATTTTAATTCCTAACCCGAGAACAATTAGAATACAAGGTGCCCATGCCGAAAGAGCATACGGACTTTTTGACTCTGAAACAGGCACACAAGTCACTGGGTTTAAAAAAGGTACAGATGAACAAGTTGAATTTGACCACTTAGACCCGAGCAATCACTATGACGTGGGAGCTATTGAAGGTATGGGAGATGATAAACCTGAATTTGTACAAATTTGGACTCTCAGCATGAAAGACGACACAAAAGAATAACAACTTTGGCAAAAGTCAGATAACAAGAAGCACCTCTAAAAGGTGCTTTTGTTTTTGAGAATTTAAAATTTTTTGTATTTTTTATGAGAAAAAGTAGGTTGGGTTACGCTGCGCTAACACAACCTACAGACTAAAAAATAAATATACCATTTTTACCCCTCTATATTGACAAGATGTAGCAAAAACACTACAATATAAATATGAAAAAAGTAAAATTTTATAAACTTGATAACGGAAAAGAACCCGTAAAGGATTGGCTTTTATCTCTTGATTTAAGCATAAGAGTAAAAGTTGTTAAAAGATTAGAAAGAATTTATGATGATAATTTTGGTGATTATAAACAAATAGCACCCGATTTATACGAACTGCGTTTCTTTTTTGGCAAGGGGGATATAGAATTTATTACACAATAAAATATAATACGGTTGTAATATTGCTTTATGCAGGAGATAAATCAGACCAACAGAAAGATATATCAATTGCAAAAAGTTATTTAGAAAATATAAAGGACAATCAAAATGACTGAACTAAATGATTTTATTATAGAACAATTAAAAGATATAGAATTCCAAAAAGAATATATGAACGAGAGCCTTGCGGAATATATTAATGACGGTGATTTTAATGCGTTCTTTCGTTCATTGGAATTAGTGATTAAATCAAGAGACAGTATATCCGGCTTTTGTGCAAAGGCAGGAATTGATAGAGCTATGTTATATCAAATATTTAACGGAGAAAGAGTGCCGAGAGTTGATACTTTAGCAAAAATATTAAAAACATTAGGTTTTAATTTAAAAATTGCCTAATTAATTTTTCCTGCTCCATACTCTTATCATCATCATTCATAAAAACACCTAAACTTGTAAATAAAGTAATTATATCACTTTTCCTCCCCACCCCACCCATCTCAGAAGCAAATTTAAAATTTATTATTATTTGTTATCAAACAGACTACATACAAACATGACTTTTTAGTTCGCAATATGACTATGTTAAATGATAATGCCAAAAGAAAATTAATCGGTTCAAATGTAGCAAAATTCAGGCAGAACACATGCTATACGCAGAAAAACTAGCGGAAGCCGTTGATGTTTCAAGAGAACATATTGCTAAAGTAGAAACAACAAAAAGAAATTTAAGTATAGACTTATTATTTAGACTATCATTTGTACTTGAAGTCCAGGAATATAAATTCTTTATATTTAATAAATAATATTAGATATATTTAATTTATTGGCAAAAGGTTATTTCTGTAATAGACTAAAAATATGAAGTACATAGATAATGTAAGAAATTTTTGTATTATAGCGCATATTGACCATGGCAAATCAACGCTTGCGGATAGACTTTTGGAAAAAACAGGCACGATAGCGCAGCGTGATATGCAGGATCAGCTGCTTGACTCAATGGATATAGAGCGTGAAAGAGGAATAACCATTAAATTAAATGCTGCAAGAATGAGCTACAAAGCTAAAAACGGCAAAGAATACGAGCTTAATTTAATAGATACTCCGGGACACGTAGATTTTTCTTATGAAGTATCAAGGTCATTAG
>CANQCO010000077.1 GCA_947589705.1 Candidatus Gastranaerophilales bacterium | reverse complement strand
GTGTAATATGTGTGTAATGATGTGTAGTTTTTTATAAATTTACTGCGTTTTACCAAATTTACACATTTGGCTGAAATCCAATGACAGTATAAAAAAATAGAACTTTATCCAAAATTTTTCGCTCCCTTACAAGGAGGATGTCAGGAGTTCAAGTCTCTTAACGCCCACCATAAAAAATCCTAGAGTTGTTAAGGCTTTGGGATTTTTTATTTTACTCCTGTGTCCATTTCTTGATTTTGAATTAAATACTAATTGTATGAATTAGGATGAATATAATTTTCCATTCTCTTTTCTCTTAAAGAGTACCCTCTATGTTCAAGAAACCTTATTTATGATATAAAGGAAAAAAGATTTTAATATTTAGGAGTAGGTAATGGATAAAGCAAGGATTGATAATATATTTACTAAAGGAAGATGTATTCAGATTCCTTTTTTTCAAAGAAGTTATGTTTGGGATATAGAAAATTGGGAACGATTTTTAGAAGATATGGAGAATGTGTGCGAAAATAAAACAGACTATTTTCTTGGCACATATATCATGAAACAACAAGATGCATCAAGTTTTTCAGAAATAGGAGATGTCAGAACTGTAATTGATGGACAACAAAGATTTACAACTATACTAATATTCTTTTATGTTTTATATAATAAACTAAATCAAGTTCAAGCTTTTAAAGACACCTTTTTTAATAGAGCCGGACAAATATGTTTAAAGCACAATCATAATGATGTAGAAATATTTGAAGCAATTATTAATGGTAATTTATTTGATGAAATCAGAAATAAATATAAAAATAATCAAGTGTTAAAAGCATATGATTATTTTAATGAAAATATAAATATAGAGAAGTTAAACGCAAGTACATTATTAAACAAATTGTATTTTGTTGGTATTGATGTTCAACAAAATGAAGATGAACAACAAATATTTGATACAATTAATTCTTTAGGTGTTAGATTAACTACTGCTGAATTACTAAAAAATTACTTATTTTCAAATGTTGATGATATCAAACTATATAATGATACCTGGAAAGAGTGTTTTGAAAAAGATGTTGATACAAAAAATTTTTGGGATGAACAAATAACTTCAGGAAGCAAAACTCGAAATAATATCGATATGTTGTTATACTCATACCTTTCTATATTCTACAAGAAAGAATTTACCATAGAAACTCTTTTTAATTCTTTCAAGGAATATTTAAACGAAATTAATTATAAAAACAATAAAAAAGATATTTTAGATGAAATAATTTCATATGCAAAATTGTATAAAAACAATATCAATGCTTCTTGTTGCGATGAAGTTTTAAATGAAAAATGTAATTCTATAAATAGGTTAAATATTATATTCTTTGGTTTAGATACTACAACAATGATTCCATATTGTTTATTTGTATTGAAAAATGCTAATGCCGAAGAACAAAGCAAAATATTTGGATTTTTAGAAACATATATTATGAGAAGAATGGTTTGTGACTGGTCATCAAAAAATTATAATAATATGTTTCAGTCTTTCATAAGAAATAAAATACTTACTTTATTAGAACTAAAAGACGAAATATATAATACAAAAAAAGAATACAGCAAGAATGCAAAAATGCCTGATGATAAAGAAATAATAGATTCAGTATTTTTAAACGGACATACTAATAAAAAAGCAAAAGGAATTTTGTATTTATTAGAATCAGCATCCAGAGAAGACAAACACTGTACTTCAATTTTAGCATTAAATAAATATGATTTAGAACATATAATGCCACAAAGTTGGGAAATTAATTGGGCTTTAGATGAGGTATCTCCTGAAAAATTGACTGACAGGAATAATCATGTAGGTTTATTAGGTAATAAAACAATATTAACCAGTAAATTAAACAGAGCCATAAAAAATGCAGAATGGAATATTAAGAAAAATGGTAATGGAGTGCAGAAGGGGTTAAGTGAATATGCCTCCGGACTTGTTACATTTGATTTTAAAAATATTAATGAATGGAATGAAAATGAGATTGACATTAGAAATGCTCAATTGGCAGAATTAATAAATCAGTACTGGAGTATTCATTAATTACTATAGTATAGATAAACCTCTTATAATGAGCTAAAACAATTTTCTTTCTAGCTTTTCGGCTCAATTATTTCAACATTTATTCCCCATTTAAGGATGTTCCAAAGGATTGATTTTATTCCGGAAGTTAATGTTAAAAATCTTACAAAAAAATAGAGCTGATGTTCTATTGAAACTCGCTTTTATCATGTTGTCTCAGCCGGGTTTAAGAAATTCTCCGTCTTACGGCTTGATTTATAAAGCTCTTACATTTTTTGTTTTATATAAATTGAGAATAAATACAAACTGTTTGAATCAATTGCAGTTATTGACCTGTCATCAGAATAGGCTAGTGACAATTGCCCGTCTTGTAAAGAAAAACTGGTTGAAGTTATTGAATTTGCATTTCTGTTTTTATCATCCAGATAAAAAAGTATTGCATTATACTTTCCTGCTAAAATGAAACCTTTTGTATAGTCTGCAGAATGGATAAATTGAATTAATTCCCCGATATTTTTTGCCCAATAATATTTTTGTGTAACTGTCTGATTAAATTCATAAACCGATATAGAATTATTTTCATTTTTTTCTGCTATCAGTACAGTACCGTTTTTTAGTCTTAAAGCTCCTATTATATTTGTTTTTGGGAAATTAATGTTCTTCGAGTAAATTTCATATTGAAGATTGTTTTTATTTAATCTGCTCAATTCATTGTAATCAGCAAAGTATATATAATCTTCATCTTCACCTGAAACAAAAGCTCCTGTACTAATGTTGTTAATTTTTTCCACAGTATTGTTTTTTGTATTATATTTTTCAACAAAATTATTATTGGTTTTTCCTATTATTAAATTATTTTCTCTATCGAGAAAAGAAAAACTGTTTGTCTTATTTAAATCGGCTTGAAGATTAGGACCTTGAAAAATTTTCATTTTTTTAATATCAAAAATTTCTGTTGTTTTATCTTTATTGCCTCCATATATTAAAACATTTTGGTCCGGAAGAAGAAATAAGCAGGGATTAATCCTCTCGGAAATTAATTCAGGAGGTGCACCATATCTGTATCCGTATGTTAAATTATATAAATCTGTCAAATTAGAATAGTTATATGAATTTTTATTTGAGTATTTCTGTCTGCCGCCTGCTATAAAGACGGTATCTTTGTTTAAGTAAATAATATTCCCGTTTTGTCTTAATGAAGAGAATTTGGATTTTGGAAATTGAGCAGTTAATGTGTAAATACTTATTTCTTTTGTATTTATATCGTTAAAATATCTTTGTTCGGGGGTGTACCCACTTTCTGAAGATTTATCGGCATAATCTTGTTTTTCAGAATATTTTATGGCTTTTTCAGGTTCTTTTAAAATAAATGTTTCGCCTGTCAATGTATTTTGAACTGTTAACTCATATTCTATTAATGGTTTATCGGGGTTTTGGAGTGTAAAAATAATTCGTTCGCATTTTGGCGGAATAACAGCTCCAATTAATGATTGTTTATATTGTTTTTGCTGCCTTTTTTCTTTTTTGTTTTTTACTGCTTTAAATGGTGTTTTAACCGTATCAACAATTAAATATGGGATTGCTGCAACTAACAGCGGCGGAAAAAACATTGACATTACACTATAAAAAAATGTGTCATCTGACATTCTGAACGAATTTTTTTTAAGTGACATTAATAAATTATAATCATCCTGATTATATAATTCATTTTCTTTTACTACTTTAAAATTATGGTTTGTATTATTAATTACAGTATATTTCTTTATTATAAAATGATAAGTTTTTTCTGTTTTGTTAACAGCATTTTGATTAAGTTTTCTGATAACATAATTAATTTCTTCATCTTTCTGTAAAAATATTCCGTCATTTATGTTCATAGATTCATTTAGTGCAAAAGCCGGAAAATAATTTGTTACACTTAAACAAAATATCAAAAATATAATTAAAATTTTTTTCAAAATCATATATGCACCTTTTTCTTATGTGAAAATAGAAATATTATTTATGATATAGCAGAATTCCATATATTATATAAATCCCGTAATTTAAATTTTGCATTTGCCGGACTTGTCGAGGGCATTTTTAAACATTTATATTTTTCTGATAAATCGGGGAAATATTTCTTAAATGCACAATATGCTTTATTTCCGTTAAGACATATTATTTTAATATTGGGGTATTTATTCAGCAATTTTCTTATATTATTAGGAATTTCTTTTTGAATATCCGTATCTAAACTTCCTTCCCTCAGGCATGTTTTTATTGTATCCCATAGTGCAAAATTATTTTTAAGGATTATTTCTAATTTTCTTTTGTAGTTATATTCATGCAATTCAGGTTCATTACAAAATAATCCCATTAGTTTCCAAAATCTGTTTTGAGGATGTGCATAATATTCCTGCTCTTGTAGTGATTTTACTCCCGGCATTGAACCTAAAATTAAAATTTTAGATTTATTATCTATAACGGGTAAAAAACTTTTGCATTCAGTCATTTTTTTATAATCCTCATCTAAATAGACAATATAACAACAATATGTTAATATTATCCAATGAAAAAAATTTTAAGTATAATTTTCATATTAATTTTATCAGTATTTTATACAATGCCTTGTTTTGCGGAGGTAGTTGTATATAATACTAAAACAGGAAAAATTCATTCAACGTCTTGTAAGTGGGCTAAAAAATGCACGGTTAACTGTATTAGAATAGATAGAAAAGAAGCTGTTAAAAGAGGCGGAGTCCCCTGTAAAGTTTGCGGCGGTAGATAAGTTATTTATTTTTATTCTTTGTTCCTTTTTCTTTTTCGTTTAAATATACATAATATTTTGTATAAGTGAGAAACTTATAAAATCCGAATAATATACTTATTATTAATCCGTCAATTCCGTTTTTATACCCTTTTTTTAATGTAAATTTTTCTATTATGAGGAAAAATGATTTCCAAATAGCAATCGGCATAAACGGTTTCTTTTTATTTGAATTAATAAATTTTTGGACTTCCTGATCGGTATATTTATTCATAGTTGCAATATAATCAGTGGGTGAACTGTGTCTATGGTGAATAAATGCTAAATTTCTTTCCTCTTTGGGAATTGTATATATTTCTCCTGAGATTTTGGGCTGTGAGTGTATTTCTTTTGGCCAAAATATATCTGATTTTTTTGCGAATCTTATAATATAATCAGGGTATTGCATTTCAAGTGCTATATTCCAATAATAATTTATTCTGGGAAATTTTATGGCACTGTATTTTGTATTTGATTTAACAAAATTGAACAAATAATTTTTAAGTTCTTCTGAAATTATTTCATCGGAATCAACAATTAAAACCCATTCATTTGAGGCTTGAGAGATTGCAAAATTTCTTGCAGGTTCAACTATTTCTGTCTTTTCGTGCATAACTATTTTGCAATTATATTTTTTAGCGATTTCAAGAGTTTTATCGGATGAGTACATATCGCAAATAATAATTTCATCAAAATTTTTCACAGCCTCAAGACATTCAGCTATTATTTTTTCATTATTGTATGTGTGTATTATTACGGAAATTTTATTCATAATTATTAGAATATCACAAATAAAAAAAGAGCCAATAGGCTCTAAAAATGGTAGTCCCAAGGGGATTTGAACCCCTGTCGCATCCGTGAAAGGGATGTGTCCTAGGCCTCTAGACGATGGGACCTTTTATTACTTATTAGTTTATCTAAAGCATAATTCTTAGTCAAGTATTTTATTCATTATTTATTTTATTTTCATATTGTTTATATGTATACCTGAGTGTTTATACTAAACAGGTCATAGATTATGTTTTTAGTTTTGCTTATTTTCTGGTTATGAGAAATATTTTTAGAGGTATTTTACTTGAGAGGTTTAGCCGGAAAAAAATATAAAGATATGAATCTGTATGATTTGATATGTACTGCTCAGGAAGATGATTATAACGCTCTTGAGGAACTTATTAAACGTGAACAGAAAAATATTTATGCTTCCTTTTGTTATCTTGGCGCACCTAAAGAAAGTATTTCCGATTTAACTCAAGAAACTCTCTTTAGAATGTCCAAAAATATTAAAACACTTAAAAATCCCAAACTCTTTAAATCTTGGATTGGGCAGATAGTTTCTAATCTTTTTTATGATGAACTCAGAAAAAAACAACGTTCTATTGATTCCGTTTCTATTGATTCTTATTGGCAAAATGATGACGGAAATGATAATTGTGTACTAAATATTTGTGATAATAAGATGAAACCTGATGAAAAAACTTTAGGCAAAGAACTTACTGATGTTATTAGAAATACTATATGCAATCTTCCCGAACATTTTAGACTTGTTATTATTTTAAGAGAATTGCAAGGACTAAGTTATGAAGAAATTGCTAAAATTACTAAAACAAATGTCGGTACCGTTAAGTCAAGAATTTCTCGTGCCAGAAATAAAATGCAGGAATCTCTTAAACCTTATTTAAATTAAAGGAGTCTTATATTGGATAATTTGGTTTGTAAAAAAGTTTCTTCTATGCTTTTTTTATACATTGAAAATAAATTGAATGAAGATGACAGATTATTTGTTGAAAATCATTTTCAATATTGCAATGACTGTTATAAAAAATATCTGGAAATGAAAGAAATTATTAAAAATCTTCATTTTGAATATCAAAAGCTGCAAGATGAGTTTGAACGCATAGAGGCTAATCAGATTTTTAATATAAGAGAATATGAAGTCTTTTATAAAAATATTTCACCTTATATTGATGATGAACTTTGTTATGATGATAGTATCCGTTTTCGTAAATATCTCCTTAAATCCAAACCTGCAAGAGCGGAACTTGCTATTGCTTACGGGCTTAAAAATAATATAAAAAATTCCGTCAGTGATTTTAAAGATAATTTAAATATAAATTTTTCAAAAAAAATCATTAAAAAATTAAGAGAAGAAAACAAGTATTCATTTGAAAGTGTATATAAAAGAGCTGCAATAGTATTTGGTTTTATGATTTCTGTACTTGTTGTGTTGTCTTTATATATCGGTATAAGCTTTTTTAATACCCATTATATTAAAGCTCATGCTGCAGAAGCTCCTGTGGTATTTGATTTTCCTAAAAGTGATGATTTGGTTGAATTTTCTTTTGATGATAATTCTCAAGCCTTATTAACTGCTAAATAACTTTTTTATATGATAAAATATAAAAAAGTGAGAGAAAAATGGACAGATTACCTCAATACTTAAAAAAAGGCATAATAGATACAGAAAAGACAAAAGAAGTAAGACATATATTAAAATCAAATTGTTTAAATACCGTTTGTGAATCTGCACGCTGCCCTAATAAGAGTGAATGTTATGCTAAAAATACCGCTACTTTTCTTGTTATGGGTACTGTTTGTACAAGAAATTGCAGGTTTTGTAATATAACTTCCGGCAGACCTCAAGATATTAATCCGGATGAACCTGTTAAAATTGCTCAAGCTGTTAAAAGTTTAGGATTAAAATATGCAGTTATTACTTCCGTTACCAGAGATGATTTAACAGATGGCGGTGCGGGTCATTTTGCTGATATTATTAAATCTATTCATCTCTTGACCCCTGATGTTAAGGTTGAAGTTTTAACACCTGATTTTAAAGGTGATACCGATAATATTGATACTGTTATAAAGGCAAAGCCTGATGTATTTAATCACAATATAGAAACAGTTCCTTCTTTATATAAAACAGCACGCCCTCAAGCGCTATACAGCCGTTCTTTGGATTTCTTGAGATATATAAAAGAAAATTCTGATATTTTAACTAAAACCGGTTTAATGGTCGGGCTTGGAGAAACCGTTGATGAACTTTGCGCCGTTTTTGAAGATTTGGCTAAAATTAAATGTGATATTGTTACTATAGGACAATATATTCAACCTTCTAAACAGCATCTTAAAGTTGTCAAATATTATGAACCGTCTGAATATGATAAACTTACTTCATTAGCAAAGAAAACAGGAATTAAACATACATTCTTTTCCCCTCTTGCAAGGAGTTCTTATAAAGCTATGGATGTGTTTAATAATAACTAAATTTGTTTTTCTCTTCTGTAGTTATCTAAATAATGTATAATTCTTTCTTTAAATAAAATAAAGAAAACTCCTACACAGACAAGTATCGTTGAATTTAATACCACAAATAAAGCTAATTTATTACCGGACATTAATTGTGGCATATTTAAAAATAATACACTTAAAAGCATTATAATTGACAGTAACAAAAACATTACCGAAAAATACGTTGCAAATTTATGCATACAAGACCGCCTTTTCTTCTTCTAAAAATAAAATGTGACACTAAAAAATGAAGCACTCACTTCAAGTGTCAGATGAATAAGAAGATAAACAATCTAATAATATTTTTCTCATACGCTAATTATAACATTTTATTTTGCAAAAAAAAAGCCCCCATGATTTTATAAGGGGCTTTTTGTTAAGTTTTATTTGCTTTATGCTTTTTCACATTCAAAGATAATTTTTTCATCTTTCAGTTTCAGCACGATTTTGTTACCTTCAGTATACTTGCCGGATAAGATTTCTTCCGCCAACCCGTCTTCTATACGTTTTTGTATTAAACGTCTTAGCGGTCTTGCTCCGTATGCTTCAGAGTATCCTGCCTCACCCAAGTAATCTTTTACTTCATCCGTTACTTCTATTGTTAAATTTTGTGATTCTAAGCGTTTAAACAAGTCTTTTAGCATTAAATCAACAATTTGACGAATTTCAGGTTTGGATAAATGAGCAAATACTATAATATCGTCAATTCTGTTTAAGAATTCGGGACGGAAGGCTTTTTTCATTTCTTCCATAACGGTATCTTTTAATTTTTCATATTTATCTTTCTGCTCATCTTCGGCAACGGCAAAACCAAGTCTGCTTGTATTGGTAATCATGCTCGCTCCGACGTTACTTGTCATAATTATAATTGTATTTTTAAAGTTGACATGTCTGCCTTTAGAATCGGTCAAACGTCCGTCATCTAATATTTGAAGCATTATATTAAATACATCGGGATGAGCTTTTTCGATTTCATCAAACAGTATAACGCTGTAGGGTTTCTTTCTTATCAGCTCTGTTAAATGACCGCCGTCATCATATCCTACGTATCCGGGAGGCGCACCGATTAATTTCGCTGTTGAATGTTTTTCCATAAATTCAGACATATCAACACGAATCATATTGTCTTCTGAACCAAAAACGGCTTCTGCCAATGCTTTTGCAAGTTCTGTTTTACCTACACCCGTGGGCCCTGAGAATATAAAACTTCCGATTGGTCTATTAGGTGATTTTAAACCGACTCTTGCACGTCTTATTGCTTTTGATAAAGCTACAACAGCCTGATCTTGTCCGATTACTCTGTTATGAAGAGTTTCTTCAAGTTTTAATAATCTTTCACTTTCACCCTCGGTAATTTTGGTTGTAGGAATACCTGTCATTTGGCTTACAACCTGAGCTACCTGCTCTGCGGTTACCGTAGGTTTATTTTCTTCATTATCTTCTCTCCATTTTAGAGACATTTCACGTATTTTTTCTTTTAAATCCGCTTCATCATCTCTAAGGTTCGAAGCTGTTTCAAACTCTTGATTTCTTATTGCATCTTCTTTTTGTTTTATTATTGCTTTTAATTGTTTTTCAAGCTCTTTTCCTTCAGGAGGAAGCGCACTTGTTTGTATTCTTAACTTTGATGCTGCTTCATCTATTATATCTATAGCTTTATCAGGCAGAAATCTGTCTGTTATGTACTTATATGAAAGTTCTGTTGCAGCTACAATTGCTTCATCCGAAATTTTTAGTTTATGATGATCTTCATATTTTGGTTTTAAGCCTTTTATAATTTCGATTGTATCTTCAACGGAAGGTTCTTCTATTATAATAGATTGGAATCTTCTCTCTAAAGCAGGGTCTTTTTCCACGTATTTTCTGTATTCATCAAGAGTTGTAGCACCTATAACCTGAATTTCACCTCTTGATAGAGCCGGCTTAAGTATATTAGCCGCATCTATTGCTCCTTCTGCTGCACCTGCTCCGATTAGAGTGTGCATTTCATCTATAATAAGAATTATATTTCCCGCTTGGCGGATTTCATCCA
>CANQCO010000076.1 GCA_947589705.1 Candidatus Gastranaerophilales bacterium | reverse complement strand
CAAGCAACAGCTTGAAAAGCTGGATGAGCTCGTCAAAGGCCGATTTGTAGAGATGTTTGGGGAGATAAGTTTAACTCCTCAAAAAAAAGAATGGACACCTATTTCTACATTAGGTACAATTGTAGGTGGTTCAACTCCGAAAACATCTGTAGAGGATTTTTGGGATGGCGATTTGAAATGGATAACACCTGCTGAACTCTCTTCAGATACAGGTTATTTGTATGAATCAGTAAGAAAAATTACAAAAGCTGGTGCAGATAGTTGCTCATTGCAATTACTGCCTAAAGATACAGTGATACTTACTTCTCGTGCACCAATTGGTAAGGTTGCAATTTTAGGAACAGAAATGTATTGTAATCAAGGATTTAAGAACATTATTTGCAATAGTACTATAATACCACGGTATCTATATTCAATTTTACTTTACAATACAGATTTTCTTAATTCTCTTGGCAGAGGTGCAACATTCAAGGAAATTTCCAAATCCATTGTTGAGAAAATCAGAATACCTGTTCCACCTCTTGACCTACAAAATCAATTCGCCGCCTTTGTCACACAAGTCGACAAATCAAAAGTTGCAGTGCAGAAAGCACTTGACGAGGCACAGCTTTTATTTGACAGTTTAATGCAGGAATATTTCGGATAACTCCGGAAATGCTAAAATTAATAAGGAGGTAAGTATATGTTGAGTGTATTTTTTGGGGAAATGCAGAACGATAGGTATATTTACAATACAAGTGTATATTTTAACAATACTTACAAAGACAACTGGATCACCCGGCCACTTTCACGGGAAATTATTAAGGCAGTTGATAAGTCCGAAGTAATAGATGAAAAAACAATCCTCAGCCCTGTTTTTGGTAATATGAGCCCAAGGAAATTATCGGGCGGTGTAAAAACTCTTTTGTTGATTGCCAATGATAAATCCAAAATCTTCAATGCATCTACTTGTGGAGATAACTGTGCAAAATGGATCTTAAAAATCGGCGAAGACAAAAAAGTAGTAATCAATCTGCTGCACCTTATGGATTTTGGCAAAGAGGAATTTAAGTTGAAAGTACTTAATACAGGTAAAATTGTAAAAAATATGGGAGATCTTGTAGATGAAGCCGGAGAATTTGTGTGAGGGATAATGATGAAAGGAAAATATATTGAAAGTATCAGCTATTTCAGTTGGGAAATTTTTTTAAAAAAATTTGATTGAAATTACTATTGACGAGCATAAAAAAAGGAGAATGAAACCGTGAAACAAATCAAATCTCTAAAACTTAAAAACTGCGGTGCTGTTCCGCCCCTTGATATTTCCAATATGAATAATCTGAATCTTATTATCGGGGAAAATGGCACCGGAAAAACATTCGTTTTGAAGGCAATGTATACAGCAATAAGATCCGCAGAGAATTATAAGCGTGGTAATGACATCAGAACTTTTGATGATATACTGATAGACAGACTGCGCTGGACTTATCAAGTTGAAAAAATCAACGAAATTGTAAACCGAAATTCGGAGTCTCCTCTTGAATTTGATATGCTTGTTGATGATAAAACAATTCAATTCTCGGTTACCAAAAAAACAACTGTTAAATTCAGCAGTCTGAAATATACCGGCGATGAATGCAAGGGAAATTCAGTATTTATCCCTTCAAAAGAGATCATTTCTTTGATAAATGTAATTCTCAAGTCCAGAGATTTTGATAAGAGCTTTGGTTATGATGACACTTATTATGAACTGGCAAAGGCACTTAGTATTACTTCATCAGACAATGGGCAAAAATATAAGGATGTTTGCGCAAAAATTGCAAAAATAATGGGCGGCAAAGTTGAATTTGATTCCAAGACAAAAAGCTGGCTGTTTATAAAAAACGGAAAGAAAAAAGGAACAAAATTGTCTATCAATATCACTTCCGAAGGAATAAAAAAGCTTGCCATTATCAGCAGACTTTTAGAAGGTGGTTATATAGATGAAAATTCAATCATTTTTATTGATGAAATAGAGTCTTCACTTCATCCGAAAGCAATCTCTGATTTGCTTGATATAATTGAATTTTTAGCTTACGATCTTGGATTACAGGTTTTCATTACCAGCCATTCTTATTTTGTCATAAAAAAGCTGCACCTGATCGCTTTAAAACGAAAGCTGCCCCTTCCATGTATTTCGCTCACCTCTGACGGTGCGAAGTATTACGATATGAGCAATGGTATGCCGGATAATTCTATTATAGATGAATCAATTCGGCTTTATGAGGAAGAAGTCAGCGAGGTGTTGGGGTAATGATAATAAATGAATCGGGAATGCAGTTTGGCGACTATCCCGATAATCACGTGTTCTATATAGAAAAAAGCGAAGAATACAATAGGATAAAAGGTTATGGTGTAAAGATAGTTGAATTTGCTCTATTGAATAAAAGCAAGCTGTTATTGGTAGAAGCCAAATCATCTGCGCCGAATCCCGAAAGCAAGGATACGCCCGAAAGATTCGGCGAATACATATCTGATATTGCTGAAAAAATGAGAAACTCTCTGGATTTATATCTTCATCAGTTAGTACAAAAAAAATTATCCGAAGAACTAACGAATACTGATTATTACAACACCGTTATTGTTTGCGTTCTTATAATTAAAAACCAGCAAAAAGAGTGGATTCCTCCTGTACAAGAGGCTCTCTCCAAAGAAATACTAAAGCATATCAGAATGAACATTATTTGGAAATGCAAAGTGATCGTAATTAATGAAGAACAAGCGGTCTCACAAAAATTAGTGCTAAGAATACCGGAAGAAAATTTATAATAAAATTGGTTGCAGGGATGTTGGTACAATTTTACGAAATGAGGTATACCAATATGGAAGAGAAAATTGTAACCATCCTGAACGAAATGGCAGAATATCTGAATATCAGCCAGATGAAGAAGCTGCAAGAGGTTATTTTGAAAGTGTTTGCAGAAAATGCGCCGGAAAAGACAGAACTTTGCAATGAGGAATATCTGAAAATGTTTCTTGACGCTAAGAAAATTGAAGGCTGTTCCGACCGCACCATTGAATATTACCGCAAGACCGTTGAACATCTTATCGGCACGGTGACAACGCCAGTGAGAAAAATTACAACAGAGGAAATGCGGGAATATCTGGCTAATTATCAGAAAATAAATAACTGCTCAAATGTGACTGTTGACAATATCCGCCGCAATATATCCAGTTTTTTCTCGTGGCTTGAAGAAGAGGATTATATTCTCAAAAGTCCTATGAAGCGAATACATAAAATCAAAACAAAAACAGTAGTCAAAAGCGTTATTTCCGATGAAACCATCGAAAAACTCCGTGACCACTGTACCGAAATCAGAGACCTTGCCATGATTGACCTGCTATATTCAACGGGTATGCGTGTTGGTGAACTGGTTCGCCTTAACCGAGATGATGTCAATCTGGAATATCGGGAATGTATCGTATACGGCAAAGGCGACAAAGAACGCCGTGTTTATTTTGATGCAAAGGCAAAGGTACATCTGAAAGAATATCTGGAAAGCAGAACGGACAGTAATTCTGCTTTGTTTGTAACCCTTAATTCTCCACATAAACGCCTGAAAATCAGCGGAGTTGAAATACGTATACGTGAGCTTGGCAGAAATGTATCGCCGGAACGTATACACCCGCATAAATTCAGGAGAACTATGGCTACCCGTGCCATTGACAAGGGAATGCCAATTGAGCAGGTTCAAAAAATTTTAGGACATTCACAAATTGACACAACAATGCAATATGCAATGGTAAATCAGACAAATGTAAAAAATTCACATCAAAAAATTATGGGATAGTAAAATACAGAAAAGAGGCGTAACCATGAATTTTGACTATCTGAAACAATTTCCCAAATTAAACAAGCTTGCTGAATTTTGCAGCGATGCGGAGCAGTTTGTATATTCAAGACCTTACCTGTCCGGTATGTCTGCACGTCAGGCGCTTGAATATATTGTCAAGTTGGTTTATGCCTCAAAAATTGCACCTACCGACGGTCTTACAGTGTTTGACATGACCGACGATCAGCGTTTTGTTGACTTTATCGGCGACAATCTTTTGATAAACACGATCCACTATATCCGCAAAATGGGCAATGTTGCTGTACATCAAGGTGACCTGACAAGTGAAGAAGCCCTTAACATACTGGAAAATCTGCATTTCCTCGTAGGCGAAATTATGCTGCTTTTTAATAAAATAGAAGATTATCCGCAGTATGTAAAACCTGAGCGCAAACAGAAAGCTCCAAAACCCGAAAAAATTGATAAACCCGAAAATATTCAACCGGAGCCGGAAGTCATTGCAGAATTTGCTCAGAGAATGCGCAAAACTATATTTTCAACCGCGCACGGCAGAGACGAAAACGAAAACAAAAAATTATTTATCCGTGCCTCTTTGCGTGAATCCGGCTGGAAGATCGTAAATGTTCCCAATCAGGCTCTGCCTTGCAGTGCTACGCTGAATTGTGTAATTGATGACAGCGGAGAGATGATCGACTATATTCTCAACGGCAGGGATAACAAACCTCTTGCCGTTATTGAGGAAACGGAAACAAAAAAGAATCCCGTTCTCGGCAGAAAAAAGGCTGTTGCAGTTGCGGAAAAATTAGAGCAGAAATACGGCTATAAGCCAATCGTATATTATACGGACGGCTATCATATTTATTGTATTGATCAACTTGGTTTTCCTGTAAGACGTGTATTTGATTTCCATACCATAGATGAATTGGAATTGCTGAAACAGCGGCGTTCTATGCGTCTGGATATTTCATCGCCTGTAATAGATGAGAATATAACAAACCGCGATTACCAGAAAAAGGCAGTTTGTGCAGTATGTAAAGCTTTTTCGGATAACCGCCGCCGCAGTCTTATAGTTATGGCTACAGGAACAGGTAAAACCAGAGTATCTATATCCTGTGTTGATGTGCTGATGAAGGCAAACCGGATAAAAAATGTGCTGTTTCTTGCTGACCGTACAAGCCTTGTAAAGCAGGCACATAAAAATTTTAATAAGCTCCTGCCTAACGTGACAACATCGGTTTATTCCGGTGGAAGTCTGAACCGTGACGAGAATGCCCGTGTTATTTTTTCTACATATCAGACAATGATCGGTCTTATCAACGACGAAAAAAAGCAATTTGGCATCGGAAGATTTGATCTTATAATTATTGACGAGGCACACCGCTCTATTTTCAAAAAATATGGTGCAATATTCCATTATTTTGATGCGCTTATGCTTGGACTTACAGCAACGCCAAGATCCGAAGAAAACAAAAGTACATATCAGGTATTTGCACTGAAAAACAATGAGCCGGATATGGCATATGAGCTTGAACAGGCTATTGCAGAGCATTATCTTGTGGGTTTTAATGTTCTTGACAGAACAACAGAGGCTATGAAAAGAGGCATAAAATATGATGACCTCACAGATGAACAAAAAAGGCAGATCGAGGAGGAATTTACTCCCGAAGGCGAAGAATGGGAGTTTAGCGGCGCCGAAATAGAGGGCAGAAATATCGGCAGACGTGTGATAAACCTTGGAACAATTGATGCAATGCTTGGCGACCTGATGAAAAACGGTCTTAAGATAGACGGCGGAGACAAGCTTGGCAAAACAATTATATTTGCAAGCAGCCATTTAGAGGCTGTAAAAATTGTTGAACGTTTTAATCATCTGTATAAGGAACTGGGCAGCAATTTCTGTGTACTTATTGACAGCCATGTTGACAACAGCGACAATCTTATTGAACAATTGGAACAACGTGACAGCCTGCCTCAGATTGCTGTCAGTGTGGATATGCTGGATACGGGTATTGATGTGCCCGATATACTTAATCTTGTATTTTTCAAGCCCATTATGTCAAAGATAAAATTTTTGCAGATGATCGGCAGAGGTACAAGACTTTCACCGGATGTTTTTGGTCCCGGAGAGGACAAGAAGGGGTTTCTTATTTTTGATTATTTTGATAATTTCAGATATTTTAGCACCGGCGGCAACTGGTCGGACACATCATCAACCAAAAAGAAATCCTATGAAACACATTCTCAGACATACAATATCAACAAAAGAAAACTCAGTATTCTTAAACAGTTACAGGAAGCCAAAAAGCGCACTACCTTTGAAAACAAATATATGGCGGAACTTCATGATTATTTTGTGGCAGAACTGCGGTCTCTTAACAATGATGAAGTTGAAGTGCAGTACCATATGGCTTATGTCAGCAAGTACAGGACTGCCGAAAACTGGGATCACATTACCGATGTGCAGCAACAGGAAATAGAGGAGCATATTCTTGCTTTACTTCATTCCGAAAAGGCTCATATGAAAGTTAAATCCTTTGATATGTTGATTTATGTTGTTGAGGATGAGTATAAAAGGAAAATTGACGAGGGAAAAGACCCTATAAAAATCCGCAACGGTTTTGTTAATGTTTCCAATGAGATCACCGCACGTATGAAGGAATTATTGAAACTGAAAACAATTCCTGCAATCGTCAGTAATGAACAGTTGCTCCGTGACATGATGAACTGTGAGTATCTGTATACAAATTTCTCACTGGAAAAAACGGAAACAGTCCGCAAGCAGCTTCGTGACCTGATGCAATATCTGCCAAATATTAAACGCTACTTTATTATTGATATTCCGGATGAAATCAGTGTTGATGATGTCGATCCAACCAAACAGACTAAGCCTTATCTCGAACGTGCGCTGGAATACATTGCAAACAGCAATCATCCGTTACTTGCGAAAATCAGAAATCTTGATGAGTTAACGGATACGGAAAAAGAAGAATTGACAAAGATTTTCTATGAAAAACTTGGAACAGAAACCGAATTCAAAACATGGTCAGGAAATATGGCATTGCTGCCTTTCCTGCGGTTACAGGTGGGTATTGCTGATGAGGCAATTCAGACAAAATTTGGAACAATACTGAATGATGAGTCTTTGGACGATATACAGCGAAGCTATATGCAACAAATTGTAGAGTATGCTAAAAAGAACGGCGATATTACTTTTATGGATTTGCAGAAAGAAAGCCCATTCTGTGATTATGAAATTGTTGAATTGTTTGGAGACAAAATAATTTTGATCAAAAATCTTGTAAACGGCATACATAAGCCCATATTATAAGAGGTGCAAAATGGATATACTTGAAATATTAAAGACAAGCAGCAATGAGATTTTACCGGAAGATCTGGAACTGTTCAGAACGGAGCTTGCTGTTGGGGAATATACGGAAGAATATAAGAAAAAATGTATTGAACTGATAAAAAAGCTTGAAAACTGGAATCAGGATACAAAACCTGCAAAGCCGGCGAATAAAAAAAATTTCGCTTCTGCAATGAATGTCAATACATTTCATGTAAATCCCGAAAGCAGTGTATCATTTTTGGAACAATTCAAAGCCGATCTCAATGCTATGAGACTGTCCGAAAAATACAAAAGCAGTTTCCGGACATATATCAAAAACCATACAGAATTTAATGAAAATTTTGTTGATACAAATTTCAGCATTTTTGAAAAGTGGGAAGTTGAAGCGATCATTTCTGAACTGGAGTTAAGCGAACAGTTTCTTGAAAAATATTTTTCTGTACTTGATAAAGATAAAATCGCAAGATATCAGCTTTTCAGTGAACATTTTTATCAGAAACATTTTTCTGATTTAGATGCTGAAACGGTACTTAAAAAAGGTAAAAATGAGTGGAGAAAAAAAGAAAACCGCTCTAAACAATTTGATGTTTTTCTTAGATTAAAGGGAGTGCAGTATTGATTACTATAAACGAAGCAAAAAGGCTGATCAAACGAATATTGCTTGCAAATATTGTCAGCCTGAAAAAGGATCTTGCAATAACGCCGCTGATATCCGGCAAACACGGTATCGGTAAGTCACAGATGATAAAATCAATTGCCGAAGATTTTGGCGGTGTATGTATTACAATAGAGGGCGGCACACTTAAAGAAGGTGAGATCACCGGTTTGCCGTACCAGTATAAAGATGAAAATGATAATATCCGTTTCCGTTTCCTGCCATATTATGCTGTGGAACGTATACAAACAGAACAAAAAAGGCTGTTTCAGCTTTCGGGGAAAGAAGCAGCCAAAACAACACTAAGCGGCGACGAAAACCGCTATGCTATCGAAAACCTTACACCTGTGCAAAAGCTGGAAATGTTGAGAACAGGAACTGTAAAACCCGTTATCATTTTTATTGACGAAATTAACAGAACTGAAAATTCTGTATACAAAGAATTGATGAACATTCTGCTCACAAGAAGCGTCAACGGGTATAACTTTCCGTGGTGGGTGCTTTTTGTCGGTGCAATGAATCCAAGCACACAGAACAGTCTGTATGCAACAAACGAAATGGATCCTGCACAACTTGACAGATTTCTTAAAATAAAGGTGTCCGACAATACACGAGAATGGCTGAAATACGGAGCAAAAGAAGGCATTTCTTCGGAAATACTGGCATTTATTAAAGATAACCCCAAATGTCTGTCAAACAACGATAAAGAACTTCAGGATGATGAAAAGCCTTCACCTTCTCCCCGTGGCTGGGATATGGTTGACAGTCTTCTGAAATCCGAGCCTTTTGTAAGAGATTTTTTTACATATAAAGAAAATGATCCTAAAATTGTGGAAAAAGATATGAAAAATCTGGTATCTGCAAAGCTCGGCACATCGGTGGCAACTATGTTTTTTGCAAGTATGGTCTCTCAGGCAAGAGCAATTATGCCCGAAGAAATTTTTGCAGATGATGAAAAACTAACACAGTTCTCGTCAAAAATTGAGCAGCTTTCCGCAGCAAAAAAAATTCAGACCTGCGACCTTATGCTTAACTACCTGAAAGAAAACATTGAATTTATGATGCTAAGCAAGGCACAGTTTGAGAAAAATAAAAAGCAGCTTTCTAAACTTGTGACACTTCTTGATTCGTCTGCAAGACTTCTTTTTGCGCAAAAGCTGTCTGCTGCCGTTTCGTATGACGGCAATAACCTGATAGAGATATTGTTTGACGTGTTTGAAAAAGATTTGCTCGATATGCTCGACTTATCCGATCAAACAAGAAAACTGATAGAGGAAAGCTAATGGAAACAAATAGCATTAAAGAATATCTGCTAAGAACTAAAGATAATATAAATGTTGTGGAAAACGGAAACAGGGAATTGCGCATATTGGAAGAAATAGAATCAGATTTTTATCAGATGCTTGAATTAATTAAGCTGTTTATGATTTCGGAACGTGACAGCTATTATGGCTATTTTATGATGAATCTTTCTTATAACGCAGATTTTTATTCAAACTGTATTGCCGGAATTCGTCTCAATACATATCCTCCAATGATGGATTCCAATCCCTTGCTGCTTTGCAAATATTCACTGAAAGAAATTATATTTATTATCTGCCATGAAATAGAGCATATCATACTAGGACATCCGGCTGAAATGGTGAGGGCAAACCCAACAGGCAGCTCCGAAATATTTGAACGTTTTAACATTGCTGCAGATGCCTCGGTGAACGACAGATTGAGATATGAAATTGAAAAAGAAAACAGGATTTTTATGACTGTTCCGGATGGATGTATCCTTTCCGAAACACTTAAGAAGATGTATCGATTAAAGTACGTCAAACCACTGGAAAACTATCAATATTACTACAATCTTATTAAGAATAAAGATATTGACAATACAGAAAAATCAGACAGCAGTTCTTCAAAGACAAATACATCGGACAGTTATGATGACGAAAACGGAGAAAAGATCATTACTTCTCAGAACTGCAAAAAGCCTGATGACCACAACTGGCAGGCAGGTGATGATGTAGATGAGATTGTATCTGTTATCCGTGAATTTATCAATGAAACCACAGAAATGATGGACGATGAAACTCGGGGACTTATGCCGGCATATTATCTGGAACAGGTCAGAAAAATCAATGAGCCGCCTAAAATTTCATGGCAAAAAATACTGAAAAAATATATAGGCACCGTTTCCGCAGGCAAACGTAAAACAAGAACAAAACTCAATCGCCGCCAACCCAACAGATATGATCTGTCAGGTGAAATGAATGATAAAATACTCAAAATTGTTGTAGCGATAGATACTTCCGGTTCTGTGTCGAACCGTGAGATTGCTCAGATATTCAATGAAATATTTGCAATTCTGGCAAAGCGTAAATATTGTATTACCGTCATTGAATGTGACAGTGAAATTCAGCGTATCTATCAGGTACACACTCCGTCCGATGTAAAACTTGATGTTGCCGGACGTGGCGGAACTGCTTTTACCCCTGTGATAGAACATATCAATTC
>CANQCO010000075.1 GCA_947589705.1 Candidatus Gastranaerophilales bacterium | reverse complement strand
TATTAGGCTTTGCCCATGGTTTAATGTTAAATATTAAAAAACTGTTTATGGCAAAAGTAAATAATTTTTCATACGTTCTATAATCAATACCCAGTTCATTTGCAATTTCCGTGTTATTTAACAAGCCTCCGGTTCTCATGGATAATAAAGATAAAAGCGAAATCATTAACTGCGGATTTTTTAAATCGGATAATGCTCTTATATCTCTGTTTAAAATAGTAGTAAGGTAGCTGTCAAACCATTTAGTGCGGTCAATACTTTTATCTGTTGCTATTTCAGGATACGTACAATTAGAAATTACTTCTGCAACATCTAATTGTTCACATCTTTTAATTTTTATTTCTTCATTAAATAGCCTATTAACTATAGAGTTATTCTGCTTATAAAATTCACATGCAGAAAAAGGATATAAAGTAAGAACGGACATTCTGCCGACAAGTGCTTCCGATAACTTTGGCATTGCCATTAAATTAGCAGAACCCGTTAATAAAAATTTTTGTTTTTCACTGCCGTTTAATCTGTTATTGTCAATTTTCATTTTTAAATAAGGAAAAATTTCAGGTGCAAACTGAACTTCATCTATTATATTTAAAACATCATCAGGCAGACTTTCAACAAATTCCTTTGGTTGTGCTTTTGCAGAAGCCAAAACAAGAGGCGAGTCAAAAGTTATATGGTTCTGTTTTATATTATCCGGTAAATGATAACATAATGTAGATTTACCGACTTGTCTGCCTCCGTTTAAATATGTTAAGGGTCGAGTTTTAATGCTTTTTTCAAGTTCTTGTGTTATATTTCTTTCTATATAATTCATTTTATTTCTCAAATTGTTAACATGATAATCCAATAATTTATTGTATTATAATGCAATAAATTAAAAAAATCAAGTGAAAAAATTTAATTGTTTTTTTCCATGAACTTACAAAAAATAATCAAACTGAGAGTTCATTTACAGTTATTTTATTATCTTAAATTTTTGTATAATAATATATAACATCAACATCAATAGAAAAGAGCAAAAAAAATAGAAAATGAACAGATATAGAAGTTGTCATTCCGTAGAAGGAGAATTATTTTTTAACCATTTAAATAAAATCGGTTATTGTTGTATGCTAACACCAACAGGAGGGCAGCCTGTTTTATATGAAAATTATAATGGCGAACTTATTGATTGGGATAATTTTTTTAAATTGCGTAAAGAACATATAGAATTAATGAGGAATGGTTCTTCAATTCCGGCCTGCAAAGATTGTTTATGGATTCGGGAAGATAATTGGGATGAAAGAAAGAATGAATTAAAATATATTTTATTAAATGTATGGGTAAAATGCAATTTATATTGTTCATATTGCTCAAATCATAAAGACTTAAATGTATTAAATAATACAAAGGAATATAATTTAATTCCCATATTTAAAGATATGATAAAGCGAGGAATAATAAATAGCAATACCAGAATTGACATAGCAGGCGGAGAATCAACTTTAGCTCCTGATTTTGATAATTTTATAAATTTTTTAATAGAAAATAATATTCAAAAAATAAATATAAGTACAAATGGAACAATTTTTTCTAAAAGTATAAAAAAGGGTATAGACAAAGGATTTATCTCAATAATAACAAGCATAGATTGTGCAGATGCAAAAAAATTTGAAATTATCAAAAAGAAAAATTTATATAATATTGTGTGGAATAATATAAAAAAATATTCGGATTCCAAAACGAATCAAGTTCGTACAAAATATATAATACTTCCGGGGATAAATGATTCAAAAAAAGAAATAAGAAATTTTATTTTGAAATCAAAAATGTGCGGAGTCTCAGGAGTAATATTAAATATAGATTTATACTGGTTAAAAGAAAACTCACAAAACAGTGAAGGAATGTCACATATAATTGAGCTGGCAAAATATTTTGTTAAAATATCAAAATTATTATTTATAGACTATTATATATGGGCGCAACTTGAAGATTTAATAAAACGATATAATATTTTAAATCCGGATAAACAAACAGACTTAAGTACCTTAATAAAATAAACAGAATTTTATATAATAAGATTAATTGTTTTTTAAAGAGCTTACCAAAATAATCAAACTGAGTGTTCATTTACAATCGTTCTCAGTCGGCAGAATCCTTGAGGTCGAGAATTTGAGCCTATGTTAGCTGACTTGGAAACCAAATCTTGCGCCTGCGCATACTTACCTCGTACGCTTTGCTAAAGCTTTGCTACGATTTAAGCATCATCTATTTATCATTTAAACTAATTTTTTTATTATTCTCTTTGAGCGAGAATTTAAATTGTTTAATTTTTTTTCGTTTGCCTTCGGGGAAATTAATAATACTGAATGAATTTGCAGGGCAAATATTTTCTCCAAGCTGATTTTCTATTATACCTTGGATTTGGGATTTTGTTTCCTGCATATAATCCTTTAATGTAGGTAAACCATATAATATTTCTTCAAGTGTATCGGATGTTTTATTACCTACTCCGGTATATTTAATTGTGGCTTCAGATAAATCATCTATGTCAGAGTCCATACTGCTATAATTCATAATACCATTTATAAGAATGTTACTGTTTTTTCTTACAACATTTTGTGCTTCTGTTATTACATTATTTGAGCTGTCGACATATAAACTTGCCGGAGTTTTTTTAACGTGCAATTGAACATCTGCATTAATGTGAGGACTAAAGCTTTGATTATCAACTATGATATGTTTATCGGCAGTTGTAAAATCGGCATATTTTTCGACTTCCATATTCTCAAAATTTAAGTTTTGTGATTCGGTTTTTACTTTTGCGTTCTTAACTTTTAATTTTTTAACATTTATATCATTATCTGAGGATAAATTCAGTTCATCTGTTTCAATATCGGAATAATTACCTACCTCACCACTTGCACTGACAGATAAAGAATTTTTTGATTTGAGAGTTACATTATTATCTTGTGTTAAACTTAATGAAAAGTTTTTATCCTCTTCACCAACAGATTTGCCTGCTGATAAATCAATATCTTTACCGTAAATATTAGTTCTACCGTCATTATTTCCGTTCTTAATTGATTTATCCGATGATATATTAGCAGAAGATGTATAATTTTCAGTAAATCCTGCTACATATCCTACATTGATATCATTTGATGAATGAACATTCAAGTTATCCGCAAACGCATTTAAATTGCCTGTTACATCCATATCTTTAATATTAACATCATTAGCGCTGACATCTAAATCACCACCTGCTTTTGCATTTGATATTGAGATACTTTCATTGGAATATAAAACGGCATTATCAGCAGCTTCCATATTTTCAATATGTGTTGTAGTTGAAAACATTGCCACTTCATCATTAAATTTAGCATCATGAATATTTATCGAATTATCAGCCTCAATACCTGCACTACCATCAACGGTTAACTTACCTTCCGATTTAAAATTATTGGATTTACTGTTAAATTCACCGTTAACAGTTACATCATTAAGCGTTACATCTTCTTTTGTATTAATGTTTAAATTATTTCCTAATGAAGAATTTTTAAGAATAATATCAGAACCTTCTATGGAAGATAAATATGCATTATTTTCTACAACAGAAGAAACAATGTTCAAATCATCTCCGACCCCGTTAATATACGAGTCATAAGCTCCAAGTACCAAGCCGTTTTCAAGGTTTGAACTTTGAGTATCGACATTGAAATATTTAATTCCCGTACCGATATTTTTTCCTGCATTCAATACAACGTTATTGGCAGAAACATTTGCTTTGTTTTCATCTATAGCAGAATTTGTAATATTACCCTTCGTTTTTAAAACTACCTCTTTCAAAACGTAATCATCATCAGTTATTTCAGATGTTCTGCCGTAATTTTTATATGAACGGATTTCATTTATTTTTAAATCCGAATCAGAAGTTAAATAAACGCTTGCACCGTCACCTGCGTATGCAGTAATATCTCTGTTGGCATTCAAATTTATTGCACTGTCTTTAGCTCCTATATCACCATTTTTAGCTGATAATACTATTTGTTCACCGATTATGGAAGAATTTTCATCGTTATTTAAAATTGATTTTTCGGAATGGATAAAGACATTTTTAGAAGCCTTGACTTGACCGATTTTCATATCTTTTAATCCGTCAATATATTGTTCGTATGCGGTTTTTTGTTCTTCTTCTCCCATTTGAGCCAGAGCATCTTCTGATAATTCTTCTTTAGAAATTAAAGTGATTGAAATATCACTCATGCCTGAAGCAATACTTCCGTCTGAATATCCTGCAGAAGCATTTATAACTCCGTCGGTATTTATTCCGATATTTTCAATATTTCCGAATTGGGTATTCAAATTAACCCCTGTCGAAGAATATATGTTATAAACCAAATTATCACTGCTCTCGGAAGCGATTATACCAAAATCAGCGTCCAAAGTTACGCTTGATGAATTTGATTTAATCAAGTCAGTATAAATTCTGCCTGCGGAAGCTAAATTAATATCTTTTTCGGCTTCAACTTTAAAAATACCGTCACGAGCAAATTTCAATGCTCTGCCACTTGAGCCGACAGAACCTTTTAACGCACTCAATATAATATCTCCGCCATCTATATTATACGGATTTAAGGCATCTTCAGTATCAGCTGCCAAAATAGAACCTTTTTCGGATGTTAATTTTATGGTTCCCTGTTTTCTTGAAACTATGGATTGAACATTCAAATCATTGTCGTCGGTAATTGAAATATCTCCGTCCGCAACAGCTTTCAACTTATTTACATTAATGTCTATATTCTTGTTTTCTGAAGCATCCAAATCAATAGACCCTGCTTCTGCTTTCAATTCCAAAGTATCGGCAGTAATATTTATATTACTGTCTTTACCACCAAGTAAAGCCCCCGATGTTGATAATGATACAAGACCTTTAGCCGTAATTTCAGCATTACTTATATCTTCATAAGGGAAATTAATATATACGTTATTACCGCCTGCGGTTAGTTTTCCGCCGTATATTGAAGTTTGAATTGCTTTTAAATCTGAACCTATATTACCTAAAGCATTTAAGTTTATATTTTGAGCTGAAATTGTATTTTTTAAACTGTTATTTAAAATATCTCCTTTGGCTGAATTAAGTATAACATTACCATTTAAAGCGCTTATGCTGCCGTTTAGTACGATTGAACCCAAACCGTTATTTTGAACATTTATTTCAGGTGTGTCAAATCCTTGGAATTGAACACTAACAGCGTTTCTGGCAGTGCCATATACAGGATCGTTAATTTTAGTTTCATAAACGGTTTTATATAATTTCCCGTGCCATAATTCCGTCCACCATGAACGCTTTACATAAACTTCATAAGATTTTGTTTCAACAGAACCTTCTTTAGTTACAATATAAGCATCATTCCCAGGGGTATACTCGGTAGAATATACATTAGCACCGTCTTCTCGTTTTGTTGTGGCGGATTTGCCGCTCCAATAACCGTTACCGTCTGTTTGACCTGATGATGATGTTTCTATTGTTCCGTCGTCACCGACTTGCGCCGTGTATGTGCCTGCATGTTCATTAAGCCATTTTGAATCTTTAACCGTACTATCAGTCAAATTATCAAAGAAAGTACCGTCTTTGTCGTTTTCATCAAATTTAAAGTCATTGATTGTTAACTTGCCTTGTACTTTTTTATCGGCATTTAAAGCGCTTGTAACAAGGTTGTAATTAGAATTATTAATAATATCAATATGACCGTATCCGTTTACAAGAACGATTTTACCGGTATTTGAAGAACTGATTACATTACCCGTTAAAGTAATATTACCGCCTTGAATTTCCGCTTTAAACAGATAAATTTCACCGTTAACCTTTCCGTCAGAAGAGACAGAATCAGGTTTAAAATACGCTTTAACGGAAGTTAAGTCGGAATTAGGTTCACCTGACGTATTAAATTCAAGATAATAATAACCATCGGTAGAACCTGCTTTCATTTCGGTTTTAACATTATTTACAACTTGATAATATTTACCGTCTTCTTTTACAACATAAAAATCGGGAATAGTGAGTGATTTTATCTCGGAACCGCTTTGAACAAGTCCGTTTAGGTCAATTATTTTAGAGGCAATATCAATATCACCCGAGGCTACAATTCCGCCTTTATTATCATCACCGCCGACCTTCATTGTACTACTGCTGTAGTCTTGCGTGTATGCTCCGTTTGGAACGCTGATTTTTAAATCTTTCGTTGTAATTGAGCCTTGCGATAAAATATTACCCGTATTATTTATAAGTTCCACAAGTCCGTTTACATTTTCAATATCGCCCATAAAGACCATATCGCCAAAACCGTTTTGTATGCCTAAATTCAAAGCAGGGTCGTTACCATCTACTTTATTTTTGATAGAAATTGTATATTCGCCAGCTCCTTCATATTTTACTTTTTTATTAATACTATCTGCAATAGATGAGTTTTCAGATAGATTAATTCCGCCTTTTGCGTTTTTATCTATCTTTAATCCGTTATAAACAACATCACTTACGCTGTTATTTTCAACAGTTATTGAGAATTTATTACCGGGAGCAGTAATAGAACCGTTCCCCGTAACATTTCCCGTAATATTGACTTCACCCGAACGAACGGTAGTTTCATCTACCACAATAGAATAAACCGGAATTTCACTTTCTTGTGCAGCTTGTTTTTGTTTTTCCAATTCTGCGATAATGTCGTTGTATTTCTTTTCTATAGCTTGTTTTGCTTCATTTGCTTTATCCAGTGTATCTTTCACAGAATTCAATTTGTCTTGAGCTGAATTTATTGCACTTTCATATTTGCCAATTTGTTCTTTGTTTTCTGAGATTTTGTCGTTTTGGGTTTTAATAAAATCCGCTAATTCATCGTTGTTTTTGTAACTAACATTATCCGTAAATAAATCTTTATAAGAATCTGATAATTCTTTTGATTTTGTATTAAGTTGATTTTCGATAACTTCTAAATTTTTAACAGCTGTTTGAAGAGCATTTAGATTATCAGTTGATTGATTTAATTTATAAGTATTAAATGCTTCTTTTACGGAAGCAAAAATTGAATCATCACCGCATTGGTTTAATAATTGCTCAAATTGTTCTATATCTATATCTGATGACATGAGCGCAAGCTCAAGAATATTGATATTATCTGCCGTATCGTTATTTTTCATTATTTCTTCAGCTGCTTTAATTGCTTCATCAATATAGGAATTTTTGGTTTCAAGCATTCCTTTTTCTTTGGTTGATTCATCAATATTTTCTTGTGCATTTTTAGCGATTTCGTTTTCTACACTTACATAATCATTAACTCTATCTAATTCACTCTGTTTCGATTTTTCATAAGCGTCAATATCTTCTTGAGTATCACTTGATGAAACAGAGCCTACTTGCTCTTTACCTGATACGTTAACTCCGTCTGAATGCCATTCACCGTTTTCGTCAATGGTAAGTTTCTTTTCTGAACCCAAGCCGCTTTCTACGGAACCATTTAAGACGATAGAAGCATTAGCATTATCTTGTGGATCCTCATGACCTGAACCGTGGGTAACAATAGGTATACCAAATAACAGTCGAGTTGTACCTTTAGCATCTCTTTTAACCGTGAAATTGTCTTTAGTATCAATAGCAGAAAGATTCATTGAATCATATGCCTGTAATACGGCACCACTATCAATTGTAATATCAGCATTTGAAGTATAATGCGCCTTTGCCTCGGAATCCCCGACTGCACCTATAGCACCTTCTGTTCGAGCATACATATATGCTTGAATATCTCTGCTGACAGTCGACTGAACATAAGTATCTCTGCCGCTAACAGATTTTACACCAGAATTTATTTTTACTGCGTTTGTAATATCTGCATCACTTATTGAGCTTTCACCGCCTGCCACTGCTACACCGCCGTATGATTCAACATTGGATTTTGTATAAATATCAATATCACTGTTTGCAAGATAAAAAATATCATCATCTTTTGTTGTAACATCTTTATTTGAAATATTTGTCTTTGTTGTTACTTTTGAATTTACTTTTACTTTACCGCTTGCAACAGGGATAGCACCGGCTGCGTTAACATCAACTTTTTCATTTATGTTCAAAATACTTTGAGAAGCAATATTAACAAATCCATTGTCAAATTTACCAGTAGAATGCGCATAATTTCCGCCTAACTCGGCTATTGTTTCCATAACAATATCATCTGATAAACTTGCAGTACCAATTCCGACAAAAGCACCTGCACCTCCTAATAAATCATAATTTGATACAGCTTCTTTTTTAATTTCATTGTCTGCCAGAACTGTTATTTCACCGTTTGCCTCTACATCAGCATTTGAAATTGCGCTGACAGTAGATTTAATTGTATTTTCTATTACACCCGATGCATCATTTATAACACCGTACGATGAAGAATCATTGAATGATTTATAAGTATTTTTTGTATCCGCTACAACATTATAAGCGCCATTTGAAGTTGTAACACTATAGTTTTTACCTACATAGGCTTTGTTTGTTGAATTTATATCCGTATAAACACCCGAACCGCCTACACCGATAACAGCACCTGCACCTGCATTAGTTTTAGAATCAACATTATTTTCTGCCGTAGAATGAATAATCAGCGACTGAACATTAATGTCAGTCTTTTTATCTGCATCGGCAATTTCAACACCACCTGTGTGTTGAACCTTTGCGGTTGTTTTTGTTCCGCCTGCTGAAACTGCGCCGTATGATCTTCCGTCTGTTTCTGAAATTGCCGTATTCTTTGCTATCGAACTTAGTTTTGCCGCAAGTTTTGCAAAAATACTTGAGTTTTTACCTATTTTAACGGTATTTTCTTTACCTGCTTGTGCATTGGCTTCCGCTCCGCTGCCACCTAAAAGACTGCCTGCTGTAGCCTTTGCATTTGCGTTAGCGTTTTCATCAATTTCGGCAGAAATGTTAATATTACCTTCTGCAGCTTTCAAATCAACATTTTTACCAATATCAACCTTAGTTTCCCCTGTTATTATAGCATCTGCTATAGATGTACCGACTGTTACACCCGAATATGCACCGGATTCAACAATAGAATTTACTTTCCCCGTTGATTTTGCATTAATATTCAAATCATCCGATGAAGTTAATTTTGTATCATCTAAAATATAAGCATTTGTAGTCTTATTTGAATTAGCTTTTGATACAGCACCGTTACCTGCAACAATACCGCCAGACGCAGCATTTGCCGTCAAATTCTGTATATCATCCGATTCCGCTAAAATATTTATTTTACCTGAAGAATTAACAATTACTCCGTTTGATAAAAATGCGTTTGTTGTTGTATTTACGTTTGATACTGCGGCAGAAACTCCAACAGCTAAGGCACCGTATGTATTTCCATCTATTTCAACAGCAACATCATTCGTATCTTTTGCATTTACCGTTAAATTATTTGATGTAATTATTGCACCACTGTCAATGAAAGACGAGGTCGTATTATTCCTGTCGGTCGAAGTCAGACTTGAACCTGAATTCTTTGATTTTGTAAACAGTGAGAAGGATGAATCTTTTTGTGCTACATTTCCTGTTTCAATGTTAACATTTGTCCCTGTATTAGAATCTTTTAAACTTGAATTGATGTTTTTGTTTGCTTCATCCGCAACACTTGAAACTTTTGATGAGGCATTGTTAAAATACTGTTTAAAATTTTTATCCGCATCATTTTTATAACCTTCAGAGGCTTTAAGAACTTCATCGGATTGCTTTATAGCTGAATTATAACTTTTAGCATCATCACCTGTTAAATCATTTGCTTGAGCATTTTCTACACTTTTTCCGATTGTATTGTGAATAATACCACCATTTAAAGCTATTCCTCCGCCACCAATAACATCAGCATTAGCAACGATTTTTTCATTACTAATTGCATTGAGCGTGATATCACCTGTCTGATTTATAACAGTTTTTGCGCCTATTGAAGAAATAACTGTGTTATTAATGGTATTAACACCAACGGACGCACCTATTGCGCCAATTCCTGCACCTATAGCTCCCAGCGTTTCATATATTGACGTGTCATCCTGAGCTTTCAGGTTTAATGCACTACCAGCGTTTATTATATTATTTTTACCCGTATAGGCAGCTGTTTTATTTTCAATATTGTTAACCAATACGGCACCTGCGACACCTGCAATAGCACCTGCCGAACCTGCACCGATTTGTATATTTTTATCTTCAGTTCCTAATTTCACAGTTGATTGAGCATTGAAGTCTGCTGTTTGAGCGTTAAGTGTTACATTGTCTTGGGTATATGCTTCCGTTGTATTTGTAATTTTATTTACTCCGACACT
>CANQCO010000074.1 GCA_947589705.1 Candidatus Gastranaerophilales bacterium | reverse complement strand
ATACTTCTTTTAATCTTTTTCCTATATAATCAGATAATTTAATCATTTATAAACCTCATTCCCAATTATCTCTGCTGGTGTTTTTAAGTTAATATCTGCATTATTTAAAAGATAAGATTTATCATCTCCATATCCCCATAATGCACCTATAGTATATATTTGTACTTCTTTTGCTGATTTTATATCACCCTTTGCATCACCTATCATGACGGTTTGTGATTTTTTTAAACCGTATTTTTCTATTATATCCTCAATCATTTCTTTTTTGGTTATATTGTTTCCATATTTATCTATTGTATAAATATCATCAAAAAATTGTTCCAAATTAAATTTTTTTATCAGCCTTAATGTGGGAATCATTGGTTTTAAGGTTGCAATAAAAATCTTAAAATCTTTTTGCTTTAAATATTTTAAGACATCTGATATCCCCGAATATACTTCTGTAATATCATTTTCATCATAATCATAAAAGCTTCTGAAATAAGAAATAACTTTATTTACTTTATTTTCATCATCAAGCTCGGGCGACAATAATTTTAATATTTCTCTTAACGGCGGGCCTATTACGTTTGAGGTAAATTTATTTTCGTCAACTTGTATACCCGCTTTTTCAAATGCTTTTTTAAAACACAATAAGACCTCATTAGATGAATCAATTAATGTTCCGTCTAAATCAAAAATATAATTTTTTATTTGTTTTAAATCAGCATTCATATTTTATTTATCACTCAATAATAACCGTATATCAATCTTATTTTTTATTGTTTCATAGTAATTTATCAACTCAGATACGGAATCTTCCGTTTTAGTAAAATGTAAATCCGCAATTTCAGACTTTAAACGTTCGTTACAACCCGTATAATTAAGCCCGTAGCCTTCATTTGCAATATTAATAGGAATATCTTTGCCGGATAATTCTTTTACGATTTCTGCCATCTGTTTAAGTTCAACAAAACCGTCAGGTGTAACATTATATGATTTATATTTTGCATCATTTTCAATAAAATAATCTAAAATCGGCATTAAATCTTCCACAAACAGATAGCTGAATCTCCTATTTTGTCTAAGGGTTATAGGAAGATTATACATTGCCTTACATATAGCATTAGAAATAAATCTTATTTCCCAATCTTCATATTTGCCAAAGATTCCAAATATATTTAAATCAACAAATCCGTCTAAGTTATTGATTAATTTTTGCACTACATATTTACAATAGCTATGGTCATCTTTTCCAAAATTTTTAAATATATCAGTTTCTTTAACGTTAAAATTATCTTTACTTACATCATAAACAGCACCTGAACCGAAATTTATAAACTTTTCATATTTATCCTTGTGTCTTTCAAGATTCATAAACATTCTTACATTAGAGTAAAATAAATTTGTAGGGTCTTTGGCATTTCTATGCCCCGGTTTTGTACCTGCATGCAACACTGCATAAAATGTTTTATCTTTAAAATAATTATCAACACAATCTGTATCAATAAGATTTAACTCTTTACTTGATGGAGTTATAAGTTCATACTTGTCATTTAGGAAACTTTCTTTGATATTTTTTCCTATAAAGCCGTTAGAACCTGTTAATAATATTTTTTTCTTCATTAAATATTCTCTTTTATAAAATTATGAATAGTATCCGAGATTTTATTAATCTCAACTTCACCCAGTCTAGGGAATACTCCGACCCAGAATGTATTGTTCATAATATAGTCGGTATTAGGAAGCATTTTATAATGTTCTTCCGTAAGTTCATTTGATAATAACAGCGCAGAATCGTTTATTCTGAGCTGAATTTTATTTTCAACAAAGGAGGGCTGGCGCAATATATTACCTGCAAACAACTGTCTTGTACCTACAGAGTTTTTCTCCAAGTATTCAACCATTTGCTGTTTTGTAAACTTACAATTTTCTCTTAACGTAATCAAGAAACCGAACCAAGAAGGCTGAGCATTTTTATCTGTTTCAGGTAATATCAAATAATCAGTTAAGTCAGAGAGTTTTTGATATAGAAGATTAAAGTTATCACGGCGTTTCTGAATAAAAGAATCAGCCTTTTTAAGTTGAGCAAGTCCGATTGCAGCCTGCCAGTCAGAAACTTTTAGGTTATATCCAAGGTGAGAGTATACATATTTATGGTCATAACCGAACGGTAATTTTCCAAACTGCTGTTCAAATCTGCAGTTGCAGGTATTATCATGTCCCGGTTCGCACCAACAGTCCCTGCCCCAATCTCTGAACGATTTCATTATCTTGTTTAATAAAGGATTATTGGTAACAACAGCACCGCCTTCTCCCATTGTTATAAAATGTGCGGGATAGAAACTGAATGTACCAATATCGCCTATTGTTCCCGTTAATTTACTTTTGTACCTTGCACCTAAAGCGTCACAGTTATCTTCAATTAACCATAGATTATATTTTTTGCAAAGTTCTTGTATTTTTTCTAAGTTATAAACATTACCCATTGTATGAGCAAGCATTATAACTTTAGTTTTTGGAGTGATTGATGATTCTATTTTATTAACATCAATATTGCAAGTTTCTATCTCACAATCAATAAAAACAGGTACAAGACCAAGCATTATAATAGGATTAATAGTTGTAGGAAAACCTGCCGCAACAGATATAACTTCATCACCTTTTTTTACCTGCCTGTCTCCAAGCTTATAAGAAGTTAATGCGGATAGTGCAACCAAATTAGCACTGGAACCTGAATTAACGGTTAAACAATGCTGAACTCCCAAATATTTTGCAAATTCTTTTTCAAAATCATTATTAAATCTTCCCGCAGTAAGCCACATATCAAGCGAAGCATCTATCATATTGGAAAGTTCTTCAAACCCTAACAGCTTACCTGATGGCGGAATATATTTTAATTCTTTTTGATTTGAGTATATATTGTCATAGTATATTTTTGCTGCTTTTTTAACAAGATTCCTTAATAATTTTTCTTTCACTTTACCCCCCCCCCATAACCTATAATATATATCTTAAATCAAAAATATTTTTTTTGCTGAAAATGTTTTTATTTTCTTTAAATTCCTTCCATCCTGTAGCTATAACAACAGTATCAGAAGCATTTACGGCTTCATTTAATGACTTTGAATATTTTATGGGAAGATTATAAGTCTTATCAAATAAATCATTTGCAATAGGGTCATAGGCTATAATATTTTTATAACCTGCTTCAAGAAGAAGTTTAATAATTTCTAAAGCCGGAGTCTGTCTTATATCGTCAGATTCAGGTTTAAATGACAGTCCTAAAACAGTAATATTTTTATCAGTCGAAACTGTTTTTTTAATTTTATCAATCCAATGCGGTTTAATTTCCGAATTAACCATTAAAACACTGTTAAGTATTTTGGCGTCATAATTATATTCTTTAGCTTTTTGAACAAGAGCTTGAGTATCTTTAGGCAAACAGTAACCGCCGAATCCGCAGCCCGGGTATGCGTATGATTGCATATTGGCAGGATTCCCGAACCACCTCTTATCTTCATGAAATATTTTAAATGCTGATTTTATATCAATTCCGCCGATTGAATCCGCTATCATAGACATTTCATTTGCATAGCTTATTAAAGTTGAGAGGAATGTATTTGAAAGATATTTGATAAATTCTCCTGTATTTAATGTAACAAAATGTATTGGCACATTAAATTTTGAATATATTTCTCTCATTACCTTTTTTGTATACTCATCATCAGTTCCTATTACAATTCTATCGGGATTTATGAAATCATCCCAGGCATGACCTTCTCTTAAAAATTCAGGATTATTTGCAACAAAGACATCTTCACCTGTTTTAAAGCCCATATTTTCTATAAAAGGGATTATTTCATTTCTTGTTGTTGATGGAGGAATAGTAGATTTAGTTATAACAATTTTTTTATCAGATTTGTCCGTAGCTTTTAAAATCGACGCCAGGGCAGATTTTATATATTTTAAATCAGCTCTTCCATTATCATCAGACGGTGTACCGACACACATAATGATTACTTTAGAGTTTTTAACCGCCTCTTCAATTGATGATGTGAGTATAAAATTATTATTTAGGTTCTTATCGAGTACCTCATCCAATCCCTTTTCAAAAAAAGGAATTTTTTTATTTTGTATTAAATTCACTTTTTTTTTATTTATATCAAACCCATAGACTTTAAGACCTTTTTCACTAAACCCTAAAGCCGTAGTTAATCCTACGAAACCAAGTCCTATAACGGTAATCATTATTTCAAACCCTCCTCATTTATATATTGAAGAAATCTTTCCACACCTTCTTCAACAAAAACTTTAGGATTGTAATTTAATTTAGATTTAGCCTTATCAATAACAGGACATCTACGGTTCGGATTATCTGCTAAATAGTTCTTTTCATCAGACTTTTGATACTGCACCGTCCCTGAGTAATTAAATAATTTTTTAGCAGTTTTTTCATATATTTTTGCAAGCTCAAGTATTGAAATTTCAGGTTCTGCAATACCGATATTAAACACATCAAATTTGCCGTATAAAAGAACTTTTAAATAACCTGTTATTGCGTCTGATATATAACAGAATGTTCTTGTAGGCTTTCCGTCTGACAATATTATAATATCCTGATTATTAATTACTGCTTTTGCAAAATCGGCAGGAACTCTTTTATCACCTAATTTCATGCCCGGACCATAGTTGTTAAAAGGTCTTGCCATCATTATAGGAAGATTATATTCTTTAGCATATTCATAACATATAGTTTCACCGAATCTTTTTGATTCATCATAGCAAGCCCTCGGACCTATTGTATTAACATTACCTCTATAGGTTTCAGGCGTGGGGATATTCTCCGGAGTCGGATCACCATATACCTCAGAACTTGAAAAGAATAAAAATCCTCTTAATGATGTGTCTTTATAATCATCTAAAAGTCTTTTTAATCCCCAAATATTTGCCTCAAGTGTTTTAATCGGATATTTTCTGTAAAATACGGGAGAAGCTATTGACGCCATGTGTATTACAAATGAATCCGACTTATCCCTTTGAATTTTTGATAAATCACCGTCAATAATATCAAATTCTTTTAACTCAATTTTGCCGTCTTTTACTATTTCATTAAGCCAATGAGGTTTTCCCACCTGAAAATTATCAACGACAACAATTGATTTTATACCTAAATCTTCTTTATATCTGTTAAAGAAATGCAGAAAATAATAACCTAAAAAACCGCAGCAGCCTGTTATAAATATGTTTGAATTTTTAAACTTTACAGACTCAGATTTAATATCCGCATAAATCTTTTCTAAATCTTGTTTTAAAATAGAATTCATTTTCTCTCCTTATAAAATTTGTATTTACCGCTTTTTAAGTATCAGACTGAAATACAAATAAAATAAGGACTAAATTCTATCTATACACCGCCTCCCATTTTATGGATTTTTCATACTCAATAATCTGATTTAGAGTTAATTTATACATATCAGTATCTTTTAAATAAAAATGTTTATACCATAAAACTGTTTCAACTATAGCTTTATCAGCATTGTATGAAGGTGTCCAGCCTAATACTTTTTGTGCTTTATCAATGTTTAACATTAATAATTCCGCTTCATGTAAATTATCTTTTTTAATTACTTCTATATGTCCCTTTCCATATTTATCGACTATTAATTGAGCGACTTGTGCAACAGTTAAAACACTATCTTCACGGGGACCGAAATTGAAGCCTTGAGCATATTCATTTCCTTGTTCAAGAAGTTTTTGACCTAAAAGCAAATAACCTGATAAAGGCTCTAAAACAAACTGCCATGGTCTGACTGCTTGAGGATTTCTTATTTCAATTTTTTGCCCCAGATTAATGAATTTAACGCAATCGGGAATCAACCTGTCAAGAGCGAAATCCCCCCCCCCCGATGACATTACCTGCTCTGGCTGTTGCCATAGCAAAAGCATCTTCTATTTGCAAAAATGAACGTCTGTATGATGATGACATTATTTCAACACACCCCTTTGAGGAAGAATACATATCATATCCGCCCATAGGATCATCTTCCTTGTAGCCTTTTTTTACTTCTTTATTTTCATAACATTTATCCGTCGTAATATTTACAAAGGCTTTTACGCTTTTACAGTTTTTTGCCGCTTCAAGAACATTTAAAGTACCTATTACATTGGTTTTGTATGTTAAAACAGGTTCAAAATATGACAATCTGACTAAAGGTTGAGCCGCAAGATGAAAAATAATATCGGGTTTAGCTTCTTGAATTGCACGATTAAGCATTTTTTCATCCAAAATATCCCCGATATATGATTTAGTTATTTTATTTTCAATATCAAGCTCATTAAACATAGAAGGCTCAGTATTAGGTTCTAAAGAATACCCATAAACTTCAGCTCCGAGATTCATAAGCCACAAGCTCAGCCAGCTTCCTTTAAAACCCGTATGACCTGTTAAAAAAATTTTTTTACCTTTATATATATTATTAAACATTTTGAACTTCCTTATTGATCCAAACAGCCCAAGGCGCTTTTTTCTCACTCCAAAGTTTTTCAAGCTCGTTCTTTTCTCTTAATGTATCCATAGGTTTCCAAAAACCACTGTGTTTATATGCGTGAAGTTTATTTAATTTAGCAACAGTTTCTAATGGTTCACGTTCAAATATTACGTTGTCACCATCAGGTATATAATCAAATATTTCAGGTTCACATACAAAAAATCCGCCATTTATCCAGGATTCCTCGCCTTTTGGTTTTTCCATAAAAGATGTAATCATATTGTTATCTTTTATAACCAATGCACCAAACCTGCCTGATAATTGAACAGCTGTCATTGTAACTATTTTCCCTGATTGTTTATGAGAATATAAAAGGTTTTTAATATTAATATCCGCAACACCGTCGCCGTACGTAAGCATAAAAGGTTCATTACCTATATAGTCTTTTGCCTTTTTTATCCTTCCTCCTGTCATTGTGTCTTGTCCGGTATAAAGCATTGTAACTTTCCAAGGTTCATGTCTTGTTTTGTGTATTTCTACGGTATTATTTGCCATATCAACCGTTATATCCGAATACCTGTTATAGTAATTAACAAAATAATCTTTTATAATATGTGATTTATATCCCGTTAATACAATAAAGTCATTAAACCCGTAATAGGAATATATCTTCATTATATGCCATAAAATAGGTTTATCACCAACCTCTACCATTGGTTTTGGAATTAGCCTTGTTTCTTCTGACAACCTCGTGCCTAAACCACCCGCAAGAATTACAACTTTCAACTCTGACTCCTTTTTCTATTTTGTAATTATATCAAGAACATTGTTCATGAACATAACTGCGGTAATAATTCTTCATAAGAATTATCAGAAATTACATATTCCCTTATTATATCTTTATTTATATAGGGTAAATTTTTTAATGAGAATCCTTTTAATACATACTCTGCGGTAACATTATCAAAAATATAGCTGCATGAAAATGCTGTATATAAAACATCCATTGGAATATTTGTCTGTATTAAATATTCAATAAATCCGCTTCTTAAAGCAATAATTTTTTTCGCATTTTCAGCAAGAGCATACGCTTCTTTATATGATAAATCAAAGCTTTTAAATTCACATCCGTTATAATTATTCGCATCACCCATTAAATTAAGGTATATATCATACCCATATTCTCTATATTTATTTATTAATTTTATCCAAAAACTCTCTGGTAATTTTTGACATGAATTTGCCTCAGGCGACACAAATATAAAATTATTTATATTTAAGCCATTTTTTTTCGCTTTTTCATAAACAGATTTTCTTATTTCTTCAGATATAACAGCTTTTCTCATTTCAATTTCGGAATCTTTTATGTTTAAACGCTCTTTTATTGCTTTAAAATAATTTAAATCATCATTCTTATTATGCAGTTCTTTGTCAATCCTTTTAAAATGACCATGTTTAAATATCATATGAAAATTTATTCCGTCATAATTAAACATATCCGCATTAATATTTTTTCTGAGCTTCTTTCTGAATATATAAGGTATTTCGGGGCATATTGTTTCAATTAAGTCTATATGATATTTTTTTGTTGCAACTAGTAGTATTTTTTTTGAAACGTTTTTCTTCATATAGGCATTTAAGAAATAAACTAAAAACAAATATATCTCTCCACTGTTTGCGTCAAGTATATATACATCATCATATCTTTCTTTCACACCTTTTAAATAATGCTTTTTATAAAAATATGCGAGCTTTAGTTTTTTTATTGGTATCCCCGCAAAATACCAAGTATACATATTATTATCCAATATCCCTTCTAAGAAACATTTACCAAATATTTTTAGTTTTTTTTCAACATGATACTCAAATTCATCCCTTATCTTTATAGTTGAAACTATACCTTTTAAAAATATTTGCGAATTCCTACCCGTATTATAATCACAAAATTGCTCATATACCGTTAGTCCAAATATTTTAAATACTCTTCTGTTTCCTGATTTTATATACTCATAAATTTTCATTAAATATCCTTGTTTATATGATATTCTATACTTAATTTGTCATCTCTTTCTTTATTAACAGCATAAGCAGTATTCAATCCCGAAGTTTTTTTGTCATTTATTAATATTCTCTCACCTACAGGCATTCCCGATAAAAGATAATCATATCTTATTTGATTTTCTTTTAAAAATACTTTTAAATCCTCTAAATACTTATCTTCTCGTGCCGTTAATAATATTACTTTATCATCATCTGAAAGAGAAGAAAAAAAGTCAATTACCCCGTCAAGCAATGTATCATAACCGTCAATTAAATAACCGTTGTGCTTTACAATGGTTCCATCCACATCTATAATCCATGTCTTACCTAAAGTAGAAAATTCAAACACTATATAACCTCATTTAATTTTATTAAACCGTTATAGAATGCACCGCATACAGAATCATAATCTTCCCACGCATAAGTTGTCAATGAAAGCCATATGATTGCATGAAGCAGCTTTATCTTTTCTTTATTAATTCCTTCCAATAATTCAAAAAATAATTTTTCCATATCATGCCATTTATTTGAATTGATAGACAAATATACTTCATCATTTTTTATATCAAGAATAAACTTTTTTCTATTGAATTGATCATAATCACCATTAATTGAATAATAAAGTTTTGCCCAATCATAATCTTCATCGCCAAATAATTTTGTATTTCCGAAATATCCTCTCGGGTCTATTAATATAACCTGCATATTAAATGTATCAAACATTAAATTCGAAAAAGTACAATCTCCGTGTATTAAACAAAAATATTTGGGTATTAACTCCATTACTTTTTTTATTAATTTGTCTTTATAAAAGAATATATTTTTATAATAAGTCCCATTAATTTTAATAAATTCTTGATTGGCAAACGGCACAAGCTTCTCTATTTTTGATAATCTGTCAAATGTTTTATCCAAATAATTAGATACAACATCAGCCTCAACAGCCGGAAGTCTATTTTCAAGATTATGAAGTTTTTTTAATGTTTCAACTAACTTAATAAGTATGTCAGATTTTTGACCATAAGATAAGCAATCATATTCAAATATATTTTTTCCTATTATTTTTTTCATTTTTAAAGGAGAATACTCATATATCACAGGAATATTTTCAAATCCAAGTTCTTTTACATACTTATACCAGGCAATTTCATCACTTGCAATTTTTTTGCCCTGTTCATTAACAGGCTTTTTAATAACAACATCACCTTCAAATTCCATGGAATTGAAAGGACGACATCTCGGCGTTGAATTATTATTATCCGAATATGATAATAATGTACCTATTTCCTTTGTACCATATAAATTAATCCTGTTAAAATCTATATTTTGAGTCTGAATCCAAGGAACAAAAGCACCTTCTTCAGGTATATTATCCAATAATTTTTTATTTTCAAATATAAATAGACCTGCAACTCCATTCTCTTTAGAAGCTTCCATCACAAATTTATTATTAATATAAGACCATCTACACTCAAAGTCTTTTGATATTCCTATATAATTACCTTTTTTATCAGGAAATTTAAAGTTATCAGACAAAATTAAGTCACACCACATAATCATAAATGATTCATCAGGATCTATCTTTTTTATCGCTTCTTTTATACCTGAAATCGTTCCGGATTTATCTGCTCTTACTATATTATATTTATACTGTCCCGCAAAAGCCGTTAAATATTTTTCCAATACATCTGTTTTATAATCAGATATTATTGTAAATTCACAATCCTTAAATTTGTTAAAAGCATAGAATATAATAGGTAAATTATTCACAGGCACAATACATTTGGGTTTATTCCTTGTTAAACCCTCTAGTCTGGTACCTTTTCCGCCTGCTTGAATAATAATTTTCATAAATAAATTCTAACACAAAATAAATAAAATGGGCCCGGTAGGATTCGAACCTACGACCAAAGGATTATGAGTCCTCTGCGCTACCGCTGCGCCACAAGCCCTTGTATTTTATATTTAGGACTTATGCTGCGGTAGCTCCTGCGCTACCTACCTCTCGTCGAAAACATTTAGTTTTCTCCTCGGCAGAGTGCCACAAGCCCTTGTATTTATATTCAGGACTTATGCTGCGGTAGCTCCTGCGCTACCTACCTCTCGTCGAAAACATTCAGTTTTCTCCTCGGCAGAGTGCCACAAGCCCTTGAACAAATTTAGAATAACATCAATAATTTTTATCGTCAAGTATATATTATTTTTTTATTGTTTTTCTATACTCAGACAATAAAGCAGCACCAATTACACCTGAAAAATCACCAAGTTTTGCTTTCTCAAATTGTATCTTATTTCCTGCAATAGGAAGCGATTTTACTTTCGCAATTTCTACCGCATGATTATAAAAATAATCAATAGCATTCATTAAACCGCCGCCAAGTATTA
>CANQCO010000073.1 GCA_947589705.1 Candidatus Gastranaerophilales bacterium | reverse complement strand
CAGAAACAATAAAGAAACAGTTATTGTTCCTTCGACCTCAGAATATGATAATTTCCATATAAAAAGGAAAAGTTTCAGAGGTAAGAAACTTGTTATACTAAAATTTGATAATGATAGGTATTATTCTTGGAATAAACTTTATTTAATATATTCTCCGGATAAAGCATTTGCCGATTTATTAACAAATTATATAGAACTCAGTAATCAAAACCAAAATATAATTTTTAAAAATTATCCTAAAAACGGAACTATAAAATACATAACTTACAGATTAGATCCGGCTCATGAAACGGCAGGATATATACAAATTCTTGATGATGAAGTTATAAAAATAACGAGTGATAATTGTGCATGGGGGAGGGTAATATATACCAAATCCTTAATAAATATGATACTTTCTGTTTATTATCCTCCTTTTTCTACCGAGGAAATGAGATTTAATAAAGTATATGATGTACCGTTTTTTATTGATGAAGATGTAAAAATTGAAAACGGAAAATTAATAATTACTTATAAAGATATGGATAATACCGTTTTAAGTGAAGAAAATAAAAACTTTATAAATGAAAAAAATAAAAAGTTTTCTTATAAAGATAAAGAAAAATTATCGGACTCTTTTGAAAACGGTAAAATCAATATGCATAAATTATTTTCTGATTTATGTTCCAATAAAGATTTTTGTTTTCAAAATTATCCTTTAAACGGAATAATGTATAAATTGGTTCATAATAATACATTTAATATATGGATTATTGAAAACGGAAAAGCTGTTGAAAAAATACCTGATAATTATAGTAATGTATATCCTTATAGTGTTTATAATGATGCAATTATGTTAAACAAAATAATCCGTAATCCGTTGTTTTATTTTCCTTCAAACGAGAATATAATTGTTAAACAAAAAAACAGTGATAGAACAATACCCGAAAAATGGGGAATTATTGACAAAAATAATAATATAAAAGTTCCTTTTGTATATGATTTAATTATTCCGATAAATGAAAAAAGCCATGAAACGGTAAATATAAAAAACGGGAAAGTCTATATAAACTATATTCAGAAAAATGAAGATAAAAACAACAATAACCTGTATATTGTCAAAAAAGACTCTAAATACGGAGTTATCAATGATAAAAATGAAATTATTGTGCCAATAGAATTTATAAATTTATCAAAAGATTATTCATACGGATTAATTGAAAATTTAAGTTATATGAAAAGAGATTTTTATAAAAAACATTCATTGGGACAGTCATTGGAAAATATGCGCCGTGACACAGGTGAAGCAATAAGGGAGTTTTCAATTAAAATATTTTTGTATGTTGCGTTCTTCCTTTTCGGATGGATATAAATTAGTTAAAAATTTTGCCTCAAAATGTGTTTATGATACAATATAGGTATACATGGAAACGTATATTGATAAATAAATACAATTGTAAAAGGGGATAGATTTTGGCTCAACAAAACTTTTTTGCGGATGGGAAGATAGTTCCCGTTAATATCCGAGAACAAATGAAACAATGTTATATAGACTACGCTATGTCTGTTATTATAGGCAGGGCGCTTCCTGATGTACGCGACGGCTTAAAGCCCGTGCATAGACGTATTTTGTTCGCTATGAACGAACTTGGCATGGCGCCTGATAAGCCGTTTAAAAAGTGCGCCAGAATCGTCGGTGAAGTTTTAGGTAAATACCACCCCCACGGTGATACTGCCGTTTATGAAGCATTGGTTCGTATGGCGCAAGACTTTTCTACACGTTATTTGACCGTAGACGGGCATGGAAACTTCGGTTCTGTTGACGGCGACGGCGCAGCCGCTATGAGGTACACGGAAGCCAGAATGCACAAAATTACCACCTCCATGCTTGCTGATATTGATTGTGAAACGGTTGATTTTGTTCCGAATTTTGACGGTTCTCTTGAAGAACCCTCTGTTCTGCCCGTAAGACTTCCTATGCTTTTGTTAAACGGAGTATCAGGTATAGCAGTAGGTATGGCAACAAATGTTCCCCCGCATAACTTATGTGAAGTAGTTGACGGTACTATCGCATTAATAGACAATCCTAATTTAACAATTGACGAATTAATGCAATATATAAAAGGTCCAGATTTTCCGACAGGTGCAAGCATTATAGGAATATCAGAAATCAAAAAGGCTTATGCAACAGGCAGAGGTTCAATAAAAATGTCTGCAATATCAACTTTTGAAGAAATTCAAGGCGGTGCAGGCAGACAATCAAAGACCGCCATTGTCGTTACGGAAATTCCTTATCAGGTTAACAAAGCTATGCTTATTCAAAAAATAGCAGAACTTGTTCGTGATAAGAAAATAGACGGTATATCAGATATCCGTGATGAATCTGACCGTGAAGGAATGCGTATCGTTATTGAATTAAAACGTGACGCAAAACCCGAAGTCGTAAGAAATAATTTATATAAATATACTCAATTAACTGCTACTTTTGGCGTTAATATGCTGGCTTTGGTCGGACAGCAGCCAAGATTAATGAATCTGCTTGAAGTTCTTAACGAATTTATTGAACACAGAGTTGAAATTATCACGAGAAGAACCTTATTCTTCCTCAAAAAAGCGAAGATGAGAGCTCATATATTGGAAGGTTTATTGATAGCTCTTGCAAGTCTTGATGATGTTATTGAACTTATTAAAAAGTCAAAAACCGCAGATGAAGCAAGACTTGGTTTAATGTCCAAATTCGGTTTAGATGCAGACCAAGCAAATGCAATACTTGAAATGCAGTTAAGACGTTTAACAGGCTTAGAACAAGACAAAATAAAAGCAGAATATGATGAATTAAAACAAAAAATTCAAGAATATGAAGAACTCTTATCAGACAGAAATAAAGTATTAGCTTTAATTAAAACGGAATTAAAAGAAGATAAAGAAAAATACGGCGATGACAGAAAAACTCAAATATTGCCTGAAGCTGATGAAATGACAATAGAGGATTTAACTCCTAATGTAGCAATGGCTGTATTCATTACACGTCAAGGTTATATTAAGCGTATTTCTCTTGATACGTTTGAACGTCAAAACCGTGCAACAAGAGGAAAAGGCGGTATTAAGACAAAAGAAGATGATGATGTAGGTCATTTCTTCACTGCAATGATGCACGATAAAGTATTATTCTTCTCAAGCAAGGGTACTGTATACAGTCTGAATGTCTATGACTTCCCCGAAGGTTCAAGACAAGCAAAAGGACTGCCTATTATAAATGTTCTGCCCATTGAGCAGGATGAAAAAATTACTGCAGTTGTTCCTGTTTCCAACTTCGACCCGAACTCTAACTTAATAATGCTTACAAAGAAAGGCTATATCAAGAGAATCGGTCTTGATAACTTCGCAAATATCAGGAAAAACGGTATTATAGCAATCGGACTTGAAGAAGGAGATACTCTAAACTGGGTTAAACAAGCTAATAATACTGATGAAGTATTTATAGCAACTTCTTGCGGTATGGCTATAAGATTCGCAATCGAAGATTTAAGACCTTTGGGCAGAAGTGCAAGAGGTGTAAACTCAATGAAACTAAGAACTGCTGATACTATAATCGGCTGTGATATTATACCGAAGAATTTTGATGCCGATTTATTAGTTGTGACATCAGACGGCTTCGGCAAACGCTCTAAAATGTCTGAATTTAGAGCTCAAAACAGAGGCGGTATAGGTTTAATAGCTACTAAATTTAAATCTGCTTCATCAAGACTTGTTGCACTGACGGTTGTTGAAGAAAATGACGAAATTATGGTAGTAACTCAAAACGGTATTGTTTCAAGAATAAAAGCTTCGGATATTTCAAGACAAGGCAGACCCGCAACAGGTGTAAGAATCCAAAACTTAATGGAAAATGATTCAGTTATGGCTGTTAACAAAATTGTGGTAACCGACACAAAAGATTCTTTAGCGCCTGAAGACGCTATTGAAGAAAATGTAAATGAAGCAATCCAAAATAAACTCGGAGATTTTGATAATGAATAAAGTAATATCAACAGATAAAGCACCAAAAGCAATAGGTCCTTATTCACAGGCATATTTATCGGGAAATACTCTGTATTGTTCAGGGCAAATCGCAATAAACCCTTCAACTAATGAGTTTATAAACGGCACAATTGAAGAGCAGACAAATCAAATACTTAAAAATATTGAAGGTCTCTTGACTGCTGCAGGCTTCAGCTATAATGACGTTGTAAAAACCACTTGTTTTCTCGCTGATATGAAAGATTTTTCAACATTTAATAATTTATATGAAAAATACTTTGTATCAAAGCCTGCACGCTCCTGTGTAGCGGCAAAAGAGCTTCCGAAAGGCGCACTGGTTGAGATAGAAGTTATTGCGGTTAAATAATGAAGCTTGTAGTTCAAAGAGTAAAAAATGCTTCTTTAGTTATTGATAATGAGCTCTATAGTTCTATAGGGCAGGGATATCTTGTTTTATTCGGGGCGGAAAAGGGGGATAAACCTGAACAATCGGACTGGCTTAGCAATAAAATATGTGATTTAAGATGTTTTTCGGACGAAAACGGTAAAATGAATCTGTCTGTTAAAGATATTGGAGGCGAAATATTGATTGTCTCGCAATTTACACTTGCAGCAGATGTAAAAAAAGGAAAACGTCCGAGTTTTGATAATGCAATGTCGCCTGAGAGTGCCAAAGAGCTTTATGAATATTTTATTTCAAAAGTTAAAGAGCAAAATATCTCAGTCAAAACGGGAATTTTTGGAGCTCACATGGAAATAACTCTCTTAAATGACGGTCCAGTAACTTTTATAATTGAAGCACCAAAAACATTTTAACTTTTTAAAAATAAATCAGTAAATCCGCTATTTACTACATCTATTAAACCTTTATCAGTCAATTTCAGCTCAGGAATAACAGAAAGAGATAAAAAAGACATAGTCATAAATGGTTCTTGTAATGTACAGCCGATATCATTTTGACCTGATTTAAGCAAACGGCATTTTTCAATAACATTTTCCGCTGATTCGTTTGACATCAAGCCTGCAATCGGCAGTTCAAGTTTAGCAATAACTTCTCCATTTTTAACAATAACTTTTCCGCCTTGAGATTTAACAAGCTCTTTTATAGCCTTAAACATATCCTCATCATTGGTTCCTATAACAATTAAATTATGTGCATCATGAGCAACTGTTGAAGCAATAGCACCTGATTTAATCCCAAAACCTTTTACAAAGCCTTTTCCTATATTCCCGCTTGCTTTATGTCTCTCAATTACGAGAATTTTTAATACGTCATCATCTGTATTACTTTCTGCATAACCATTTTTAACATTAACTTTAGCCTTAACCGTTTTTGTGACAAGCTGATGTTCAACTACCTCAATAGCTTTCACATATTCAGATTCCGCTTTTATTTTTAAATCATCTTTTTCAAGCCATCTTATATTAACAGTACCATTCAATAAAGTCCTGTGTTCTTCTGGAATATCAACCGTTAATTCAGAGTTTTGAGCAACAATTTTACCTTTTTTTATAACAACGGAAGGGGTAAAATCAATAAGATTGTCCAAAATAAGTAAATCTGCAATATATCCCGGTGCAACAGCACCGAGATTTTTAATACTAAAATATTCTGCAGTATTAATACTTGCCATTTGCACGGCTTTAACGGGATTTATTCCCATTTCTACGGATTTCTTAACCATCATATTAATATGCGCCGATAAATCTTGAGGATATCTGTCATCCGTAACAAAAAAACATTTGCGTGACGGCACTTTTTTAATTGCAGGAATAAGTGCTTCCAGATTTTTTGCAGCACTGCCCTCTCTAATCATTAAATACATTCCCAATCGCAATTTTTCAATTGCTTCTTCTTCGTTCGTACATTCATGATCTGAGGTAATACCTGATGAAATATAAGCACACAAATTTTTGCCTGAAAGATAAGGTGCATGCCCGTCTATCCGTTTATTTTTATCAAGTGCAAGTTTTATTTTTGCCAAAACTTCTTTATCTAAATTAATAACCCCCGGGAAATTCATCATTTCCGCAATACCTAAAATCCAAGGACTATCTATTAAAAGAGATAAATCATAGCAATTCAGTTCAAAACCTGAGGTTTCATTTTTAGAAGCGGGAACACAAGATGGCAGCATCATATATATATCTAAAGGTAAGTTTTTTGAAGCTTCTCTCATATAACTAATACCGTGCAGACCTACTACATTAGATATTTCATGCGGATCTGCAACTATAGTGGTTGTTCCTGAGGGAATAACCATTCTTGCGAATTCCCCGGGAGAAAGCATTGAACTTTCTATATGTACGTGTCCATCTATAAAAGAGGGTGATAAAAATTTTCCCTCACCGTTTATTTCCGTCTGGCCTTCATAACCGTTGCCAACTCCAACTATAATACCATCAGTAATTGCAACATCTGCTTTATATATTTCTTCCGTTAATACATTTATAATCTGTATATTTTTTATAACTAAATCAGATTTACAGCTTGATTTTGCACTGTATATTATTTCTTCTAATCCCACTTTTTTACCTTTTTTTTATTTTATCTTGATATTTTAAAGTTTATCATTAAAAAAATATAGAATTAGTATTTAAATCTTGAGCATAAATTCCTAATTTTACAAAACTTAACAATAATAATTAAAAAACTAAAGTTAAGGATAAAAAAGGTCGATTAAGAGATTAAGTAACAATAAAAACGGAGAAAGACAATGGGTTTAGCAGCTTCACAAGCAAGATTTTTAGGTATAACAGCAAGAAAATCTAATATAGAATATGAAGGACAGCAAGTAAACCAACAGAGAACAGCACTTGCTGAAGAAGTAAACTCATTATACAGCCAGCTTTTATCATTAAAAGTTCCTGTAGCACCTAATACTACAGAATTTTATGAAACTGACTACTCTTTTGAATTAACAAACACAAAAGATGATAATGGTAAGAGCTATGACGGAAAATATTTAGTAAAAAATTATTATATGAATGATGACGGTTCATATTATATAAATACTGAACGTACTTATGATAAAACTGTAGCAGTAGGAAGCGCATTATCAAATGCGTCAATTACAAATGATGGCGGATATAAATTAAATTTGCCTGATGGAGTATACGATCTGCAAGTTGCTCAAAACAGCAAAAATATGATTGATTTAATCAATGAAACATATCCAGAAAGCCCTATACAAGATGATAGTTTATATTTTTACAGAGATAATTCAGGTGTAACACACTATATTGATAAAATGAGTGTAGAATCGTACAAAGAAGGAACTTCTATAACTTCATATACAAGTTCACAAAAAAGTGTTACGGAACCTGTTGTTTTTGAAAATGCAAAAGTTACACTTGATGCAAATAATAGATTCCAAAGTGTACAGGTAACAGTTCCCGGTGGTTCTTCTTCTGTAACTTCATCTGTTGATACAACAAGAACCTATGATACAGAAGGTTATGATGCTGCTCTAAGAGACTATACAATGAGCAAAGAAGAATACGATAAAGCTATTGCTGACTTAAATGCTCAAACAGAATCCCTGCAGCAAGAAGATAAAGTTCTTGAATTAAGATTAAATCAAATTGATACGGAACAAAATGCACTTCAAACAGAATTGGATGCAGTAAAGGCTATTCTTGATAAGAACATTGAAAAAACATTTAATACATTCCAAGGTTAATAAATAAAATTAAACAAAATAAACACAGGCAGGAAGAAAATGAGTTATAAGAATGACAGTTATTTAGTAATTTCAAATAAATACGGCGGCTATAGCAGTGATGCAACCGCCATGTTATTTGAGACATACGACTTATTAAGAGATATAACGGTAAGCGGTTCCGCTTCAGATGGTGCCGGCTTTGGTACAGCAGGCAGTTTCTTATGGAAACTTGCAAGTATGATATCACCAAGTTCATTTATGTCTACAATGGGCGGTGGAACTTCTATAAATATTCCCGGAACATCTTATTGGTCACCATCTATCCCGACAAGTAGCGCAAATTCCGCATTCGGTTTAGGTTCATTATCGCAATATACAGGATTTACCGGCGGTGCGGCACCTATTGTACAAGGATTCGGAAGCAGTTTATCAGAAGGTTATGTTACAGGCGGTGCTTCCGCATTAACCTCCGTAAGTGACATTGCCGGTTCTGCCGGCGTTAATGCTTTAACCTATACTGCAGGTTTAGCTTCAGGATTCGGATTCGGTGACAGTTTTCTGCTTCCTGCTGCAGGTATCGTATCAGGTTTTGGCGGTATTTTGCAAGCTATGTCTCCTTATTTGGGGTCATTTGGTCTTGGAACTACACTTATTGGTAACTTACTTCAAGGTGTTTCCAGCGCTCCGTTAGCCGCTTATCAAAAAGTTACCAGCAGTATTTTATCTAATGCTGATACTATTTTACAAAATAAAATTAAAAATATTGAAACTGTTGTTAAAATGCTCGATGCCCAAAACGATGTCGTCAAGAAAATGTTAAAAGATGATATTGAGGGTATGTCTGATAAAATTCAAAATCTATAATTTTTTTAACAGGACTCATTTGAGTCCTGTTTTTGTGTAGTGTATTATGATTATATGCGCAAAATAAATCCTGTTGATATTATTATAATGGTACTTGCTGTAGGATTAATATTTACTTCAATTACGGAAGTAAATATAAACCCAAAAGAAGCCGTTGAAAGTCACCCTGAAATTAAATTAAAAGAAAAAGATTACGTTAATCAATACTGTAAAGGAATAAAAGAATACACACTTCCTGATCGTACAAGAATAGATTGTCTTACGGATGAATATGCCATTGAATTTGACTATGCAAAAAAATGGGCAGAAAGTATTGGTCAATCTTTATATTACGCTAAGAAAACAGGTAAGAAACCTGCTGTAGCTATTATTATGTCCTGTGAAAATGACAGAAAATATATAAAAAGAATTCAAGACATTGATAAAAACATTACAATTTTTGAAATATGGCAAAAAAACTAATTTATAGCAAGTTTATAGATTTTATTTTTATTTTCCCCGTACAATTTAGCTATTATTTTTGAAATATCTTTCGGTGAAAATCCCTCATTTTTAAGAATATTAATTTTTTTAACCAATTCGCTGTCTTCTAAAAATAATGCTTTCTGAGCATATATCATAACAACAATTTCGCCTTTCAGCGTATTATTTTTATAATAGTCAATAATATTGCTTATTGAATCGGTTTTCACTTCTTCATATACTTTTGTAAGTTCTCTTGCTACCGAAATTTTAATATCGCCAAAATTGTTTTTAAGATTTTCAAGAGTTTCAATCAGCCTGTTAGGAGATTCATAAAAAATGCAATTAGTATGTTTATATTTTTCAAGTATGTCAATTTGCTGTTTTTTAACTCTCGGGATAAATCCTATAAATGCAAATTCTTCGTTATCTCTTACAAGATGAGTCAAAAAAGTTATAACGGCGCAAGCTCCCGGAATCGACGTAAATTTAATATTATTTTCTCTCAGTTTAGCAACTAACTCGCTTCCCGGATCTGAAATACATGGTGTACCCGCATCCGATACAAGTGCTATTTTATTTCCTTCTTTTATTAAATTTATTATTTTATCACTTTTTTCCTTTTCATTGAATTTGTGATAATCCATTACTTTTGTTTTAATATTATATTTTTCAAGCAGAATCTTAGTAACTCTGGTATCCTCACAGGCAATATAATCAACACTTTTAAGAACTTCAACGGCTCTATACGAAATATCCGACAAATTCCCGATAGGCGTAGCAACAATATATAAAGAAACTTCCATAAATTTACTTTCTTAAAATTGGATTTGAAGCAGCATTTTCAAACGTCTTATATAAACCCGTAACATCAAGCATTCTATTTATTTTTGGCTTAACATTTTTTATCTGTATTGATTTATTATTCATAATAGCAACTTTTTGAATACTTAATAAAGTTTTTAAGGCTTTAAAGTCTATATTTTCTATATCAGAAAAATCAAGAGTAATATTTTCAGCACTCTCAAAATCATTATTATAAATTCTGCTGATATCCTCAAACAGGTCTGATGCTTTTACTATCTGCATAAAATTATTCATCCATTTGTTGCATAAAAATATATTAATATTATTTTTTAAATTATGCAATAATATTAACCAACTTTTCTTATTTCTTCTTTAAACAAGTTAGAATCATAAATTAAATCATCAGGAGCCGTCATATTTAAGGCAGGTCTTATATTATAATTAATAGAAGGAACATACCTTTTTACCGATGTAGAATTTTTCATAGAGTTTATGGTAATTTTCTTTTTAAGTTTAATATTTTGTTCAGTTTTTGGAATATATTTTTTTGAATTTGGTCTTAAAGAAAGTAAAATAAAAAATAAAAATATACTTCCTAAAACAGAAAAAATGAGATATTTAAAATCTGCGATATAGAATGAATCTGAAAGCACGGATTTATTAACACTTACCGGTTTAATGCTTCCGCCTGAAAGTTCTTTTATATATATTTTAGAATTTTCAATATTTTTACCCTGTAATATTATTAGTGTATTATCAGGATTCTTTTTTTGAACAGTAACATTTTTTATATCTGTTGTATTGTCATACAGCATTTCGACGGAATCAGAAGGAAGAACAGAATCAAGAACTATTGTAAGATTACCTTCTGAAATATCAGTTTTAACTGTTTTTAAGGAATTATCAAGTTTTAGAATTATTTTATAATTATTATTATATTGTTTAATATCAACTCCTGAGAGAGAATTAACTGCATAAGCATTTAATGATGTTAAAAATAAACAAACTATAACAATAATAAATTTATTAATAAAACTATACTTAACCCTTATGCTCATATTTCTCCAACGACTATACTACCCTATATATACTTATTTTAAATATTTTAATTTTGTATTACATCAATCAAACGGTTTATAAATTAATCTAAACCTTTAGATTAATTTTATTTAATCTAGTGTCGCACTCTACCACCGACTGTCTTTAAATTACTTTCGCTCAAGCCTGCCATTCGTTCACCTTCGGTTG
>CANQCO010000072.1 GCA_947589705.1 Candidatus Gastranaerophilales bacterium | reverse complement strand
GACCCAAGAACATTCACATGGCTGAATGCGGTCTATTTAAACGCCCGACACTGTTAAACAACGTAGAAACATTTGCAAATGTTCCGTTAATTATATTAAACGGTGCAAAATGGTTTGCTTCTATGGGTACCGAGACTTCAAAGGGTACAAAAACATTTGCCCTGACAGGTGAAGTAAATAACACGGGATTAATTGAAGTTCCGATGAATACAACTTTAAGACAGATTGTATTTGACTTAGGCGGCGGAATCAGAAACGGCAAGAAGTTTAAAGCAGTTCAAATAGGAGGACCCTCCGGCGGATGTTTGACCGAACAGCATTTAGATATGCCTATGGATTATGACCAATTAACAAAAGTAGGTGCAATGGTCGGTTCAGGCGGTCTTGTTGTAATGAATGAAGATACCTGCATAGTTGAAGTTGCAAGATTCTTTATGAACTTTACACAGCATGAAAGCTGCGGTAAATGTACACCTTGCCGTGAAGGTACAAAACAAATGCTTGCCATTTTGGAAAGAATTGTTAAAGGTCAGGGAAAAATGGAAGACCTTGATATGCTTGAAGAATTAGGGCAGGTAATTAAAGCAGGTTCATTATGCGGACTCGGTAAATCGGCGCCTAATCCTGTTTTATCAACATTAAAATATTTTAGAGATGAATATATTGCTCATATAAAAGACAAAAAATGTCCTGCAGGTGTTTGCACGGCTTTTAAACGTTATGAAATAGAAGCTGATAAGTGTAAAGGCTGTACAAAATGTGCAAGAAATTGTCCTGTTGGTGCTATAGAAGGCACAATAAAAGAACCGCATAAAATTAATCAGGATAAATGTATTAAATGCGGAGCTTGCAAGGAAAATTGTCCGTTTAAAGCAATAGTGACAAAATAGGTGAGGTTGAAATGAGCGATAAGAAAACATTATTTATAAACAACGTTGAAGTTGAATATACAGACGAAAAGACGGTATTGGAAGTAATAAGAAATAACGGATTTGATGTTCCGACCTTCTGCCACCGCCCCGATTTAACTCAATTCGGTGCTTGCAGAATGTGTATAATCGAGCAGGACGGCAAATATATACAAGCATCTTGTACAATGCCACCGAGAGAAGGAATCAGAATCGAAACAAATTCCGAAAAAGTACGTAAAATAAGAAAAACAATACTTGAATTACTGCTTGCAAATCACAAAAGAGAATGCTTAACCTGCAATAAATCAGGAAACTGCGAACTTCAAAAGTATGCGGCAGAATACGGTATAGACGAAATAAGATTCCCGAAATTAGAAGAAAAAGACTATCTTCCTGTTGATACAATGAATCCTTCATTGGTTCGTGACCCTTCAAAATGTATACTTTGCGGAGCTTGTGTAAGAGCTTGCAGTGAGTTTCAGGGCCACAGCGTTTTAGGATTTGTAAATAGAGGCTCTAATACAAGAGTTGAACCTATGAACGGAAGATGTTTATCACAAGTTGACTGTGTATTCTGCGGTCAGTGCCAGGCTGTATGCCCGACGGGTGCTATTTCAATAAAATCTGACATAGATAGAGTCTGGGAAAAGATTAATGATAAAACCAAAAAAGTTGTTGTTCAGGTAGCTCCTTCCGTAAGGGTTGCATTAGGTGAAGAATTTAATCTTGAATCAGGTGAAAATACTATAGGCAGAATATATGCAGCATTAAGAAGGCTCGGTTTTGACCTTATATTTGATACAAACTTCTCGGCTGATTTAACCATAACGGAAGAAGCAAACGAGTTTGCCGAAAGATTAACAAAAGGCGGAGTTCTTCCGATGTTTACATCGTGCTGTCCTGCTTGGGTAAGATATATGGAAACTCAGCACCCGGATTTATTAAAGCATTTATCAAGCTGTAAATCGCCTCAAGGTATGCTTTCACCCGTTGTAAAAGAGTTTGTGCCGAAATATTATGAAGGCTATACTAAAGAAAATATAACCGTAGTATCGGTTATGCCATGTACGGCTAAAAAATATGAAGCAATAAGAGAACAACTATACGGCGAAACTGATATTGTACTTACGACCCAAGAACTTGCAAAAATGATTAAATCAGCAGGTATAGACTTTAAGAAATTAAAAGAAGAAAAAGCAGATTCGCCATTCGGTCAGTATTCAGGTGCCGGTACAATTTTCGGTGCATCAGGCGGTGTAGCTGAAGCTGCCGTAAGAACTGCATACTACTATGTAACGGGTGAAGAACTTTCTAATATTGATATAACTCCTTTAAGAGGTGTTGACGCTTCTTCAAGAACAAAAGATACAATTATTGATATTAAAGGCAAACAGGTTAAAGTAAGAGTTGTTTCCACTTTAAAAGAAGCCGAAAAGTCAATAAAGGAACTTAAAGAAGGAAAAGCTGATTTTCATATAATGGAAGTAATGGCATGCCCAGGAGGCTGCGTCAATGGCGGAGGTCAGCCGACAAGCTGTCTTGATTCAACAATTAAAGAAAAGAGAGCCCAAGGATTGTACTCTGAAGATAAAAATCTTGAATACAGAAAATCACATACAAACCCCGATATTAAAAAATTGTATGCTGAGTGTTTGGGCGGAAAACCCGGAAGCGAAATCGCACACCACTTATTACATACAACATATATGGACAGATTCTCAGGGTCATATAAAGATATTAAATAAACGAAAAAGGAGAGTTTTTAACTCTCCTTTTTACTTGCAAATTTTTTTTACGGGTTTAAAATATAATTATACTCTAAAGCGGTATCGTCTAGGGGTCAGGATAGCAGATTCTCATTCTGTTGACACGGGTTCAAATCCCGTTACCGCCGATTCTTTTTCCCTATAACTATACAGATTTCAGCTATTTTTAATTTCTTTTATGTCCACTCTATGTCCATTTTTATATTTAGATATTGACAAAATAACAGCTTTAGTATAAAAATATATAAAAAGAAAGAAATTATGAATATATACGCGCAAATTATGATGAATATGATGATGGAAATGCAGGGCTTGGATTCCGGCAGTCATTATTTTGTGCGAATGTGATACTCGTTTAAAAATAATTTAAAGGCTGCCTAATGGTAGCCTTTTTTAGTGTGTATTTTTAAATTGAGGTATAAAATGATTAAACTGGATGAACGAAATATTAAAAATAATTACAGAAAAAGCTTTAAGGGTAGTGGTATTGCACTATCGGGCGCATTAACAAAGGCTGCGGATTTATTTATCAAATCACAAGAGAATTTATCTTCAACAAGATTTATACAAGATAGTGCAACAAACTGGCTGCCAAAGGCTGTATTTGCCAGAAGTAAAGCTGATTTTGCAGAAATGAGTTTTTTGGAATTTCTAGAATCGGCAATTTTTTATTTCGCATCACCCATTCTTGGTGAAAAATTATTCAGAAATAAACTTTTTAACAAGTTTCAGCCCGAAAATTTAAGAGCAAAAATCAATGAACAAATACCAAAATCAGTTGAAAATATAATGAATAATTCCATTTTAAATGATGAAATTAAGAAAAGAGCCATATCAACAAAAGCGGGTATTGTGCTTGCGTGTTTAGCTATTCCTGTTGCCGAATATACGCTTAGCTTTGCAAAAAATCTTTTCACTCTAAAAGCTTTTAAAAAAAGTAATTTTAATAACATTGCTAATTTAGATAAAACACATAATGAAAAAGAAGATAAATTGCAGCAGGAAAGGGTTGAAAAGCATTCAAAATATCAATTGAAAAAAGCTGCCGTGCTTTCTTTAACGGGAGTTGCTTTAGGTTCTTTGCTTGCCTTGTTTGGTCATAAATCAGATAAACTTCAAAATATTTCAAAAGCTATACTTGAACCTGGTAAAGCATTAGCAGGCGGTTTAACAAAGGCGGGATTAAAGTCTGAAAAAATTAAAAATACACTCTCAAAATTCAGTCTTGATTTTGCAAACAGTAACGGTAAACTGGCATTAAGTAAAGGTCAATTGGCACTTACTGCTATATGCGGTTTATTTGGCTATTCAAAAGCTGCACAAGACAGAGGTAAACTTGATGTCGCTGAAGTCTGGACAAGAGTTCCTCTTGTCGTTTTTTATACAATTTTTGGAAGCGAATTATTTGAAAAAGGATTTACCAAGATTCTTGAAAAGAAAAACGCATTCCCTGATTTATTGAAGAAAACGGCAGACGGCAAATTTACGACACCTTCAAGAGCTCAGCTCGGTGAAATAGCACAAAAAATTGCAAAAGAAAGAAATACTTTGCCTGCAAAAGAACTTTCAAGATTAACTAAAGAAAAAGCATTTATTTCAATTGTTCCTTATTCATTCAGTTTAATCTTTATGGGCTTTACTCTGTCCGCCATAACAAGACTTTGGACTCAATACAGATATAATCATCAATTAAAAGACAAAACACTCAATACAGACTCTGATTCAGTCAGTTTTAAACAAGAACTGCCTGAAATATATAAAGAGTTTGAGAATTTAGTATAAATTGATTATTTCTTGAATTGCATCATTAGCAAGATTATAAATTTCATCAAGCTGTGATTTTTCAAAAGGAGCGCCTTCTGCTGTTGTTTGAAACTCAATAATTTTGCCGGATTTAGTCATAACTATATTTGAGTCAACCTGAGCGTGAGAGTCCTCCTGATAATCCAAATCAAGTTTAATTTCGCTGTCTATAATACCGACAGACACTGCTGCAATAGGTTCAATAATCGGATTTTCAGTAAGTACCCCCTGCTCTATAAGTTTATTAAAAGCAATACTCATTGCAATGAAACCGCCACAGATTGAAGCACACCTTGTGCCGCCGTCAGCCTGTATAACATCAGCGTCTATTGTAACTGTTCTGTCACCGAGTTTAACTAAATCGACGCAAGAACGAAGGCTCCTTCCAATTAATCTTTGAATTTCCTGAGTTCTGCCGGAAATTTTTGTTCTTTCTCTCTGACATCTTGTGTGTGTAGAAGCAGGCAAAAGAGAATACTCTGCTGTCACCCAGCCCCTTTCATCATCCTTTTCCATCCATCTGGGCTTCCCTTCTTCCACGGATGCCGTTACTATAACTTTTGTATCTCCAAACTCGATTAAAACAGAGCCTAAAGCATGGTTTGTATAATTTTTATTTATTTTTATTGCTCTAAGTTCGTTATTTTTTCTGTTATTAAAACGCTCACTCATCTCAAAAACCCTTTTTTATAAAATACATTTGTGTTAAATTAATCTTATCATATTTTTGAGGGTGTATAAATTATGCAGGAAAAATTTTATCTGACAACGGCAATAGATTATGTTAACGGTGCGCCTCATATCGGTCACGCTTACGAAAAAATATTATCTGATGTTATTATAAGACATAAAAGACAGCTTATAGACAATGCTTTTATGCTTACAGGTACGGATGAACACGGAATAAAAATTCAAAAAACCGCACAATCAAGAGGTATTACCCCAAAAGAATTATGTGATGAAAATTTTTCTATGTTCGAAAATGCTTGGAAAGAACTTGAAATAAGTTACGATAAAATAATAAGAACAACTGATGAACAGCATAAAAAGGTAGTTAAGCAGATATTTAAAAAACTTCTTGAAAACGGGGATATTTATAAGCATACATATACAGGGCTTTATTGCTCGGGGTGTGAGTCTTTTTTAAATCCGAAAGATTTGACTGAAGATGGTTTATGTCCTGACCACATGAAGAAACCTGAAGAAATAACAGAAGAAAACTACTTTTTCAAATTAACAAAATATAAAGATAAAATAGCTGATTATATTAAAACTCATCCTGATTTTATTTTACCTTCAATGCGAGTTAATGAATTGTTAAACCAGCTTGAAAACATAGAAGATATATCTGTTTCAAGAACAAAAGAGTCTGTACAATGGGGAATAGGTGTAGAAGGAGATGATACTCAAACAATTTATGTGTGGATTGATGCTCTTTCAAATTATATAACTGCAATCGGATACGATATAGAAAATCCTTCGGAACAGTTTAAAAAGTTATGGCCGGCGGATGTCCACGTTATAGGTAAAGATATTATTAAGTTCCACTCTATATATTGGATTGCAATATTAATGTCATTAGGTCTTCCATTGCCCAAAACAATTTTTGCTCATGGTTGGATAACAATTGACCAGTCTAAAATGAGTAAATCAATTGGTAATGTTATTGCGCCAAAAGATGTAATTGAAGCATTTCACTTGGAAAAACCCGATGCTTTCAGATATTATATGGCGTCAGCTGCGCCCTTAGGACGTGACGGCAATTACTCCGATGAAGATTTTAAAGAAAAAGTTAATGCTGATTTAGCTAATAACATCGGTAATCTTTTAAATAGAACCTTGAATATGCTTGTTAAATACTTTGATGGTGAACTAAAAGAAGAATTTATAACCGATAAAAATTCTAAAATTGCTATTCAGGCGGAAAATACAAAAAATCAAATCATTGAAGCATTCAATAACTATGAATTGGCGGAAGCAGCTAATATTCTTGTGGCATTCTCTGACAGCGTTAATAAATATGTAACGGAAACAGCTCCTTGGACATTGGCAAAAGAAGAAAAAATGACAGAATGCGGAAAAGTCCTTTATACCGTTCTTGAAGCTATGAGACATATAGCAATTATGCTTTATCCTTATTGCCCGAATATAAGTGAAGACATATTAAAACAGTTAAACGAAAAAATTGATTTTAAATATGAAAACCTGTACTGGGGCGGATTAAAAGCGGGTAAAATTACCGATAAGGATAAAATTAAACCCGTATTTTTAAGATTAGATTCTGAATTTGCTAAAGATAAAAAAAAGGATAATTAGATTGTTATATGACGAAATTAAACAATTTTATAATCCTGTTAAAACAATGTATGAAAAGGCATTGAAGGTATTTGATGTAGACTCTTTAAAAAATTCTGTTAAAGAGAATGAATCAAAACTTCAACAAAGTGAAGTTTGGTCAAACCCTGAAATTTCATCAAAAATAGCTCAGGAAGTTAAAGAAGATAAAGATAATATAGAAAAAATTTCAAATTGGACTAATCTAATAAGTGATATTGAGACGCTTTTTGAACTTTATGAAGAAACAAAAGAAGAATCCGTATTGGTTGAGGTTGAAAAGACCATAAGAAAGCTTAAATCAGAACTTGAAATATGGGAAATCGAATCAACTTTAAGCGGTGAATATGATAAATCAGACGCTATTATAACGGTAAATGCAGGAGCCGGCGGAACTGATGCTCAAGATTGGGCACAGATGCTTTTAAGAATGTATATGAGGTGGGCGGAGTCAAAGCATTGGAAAGTCGATTTAATAGAACACTCTGACGGTGAAGAAGCTGGAATTAAATCAGCGACCATAAAAGTATCGGGTAAGTACGCATACGGGCTTGCCAAAGCGGAAAAAGGCGTTCATAGGTTAGTAAGAATTTCTCCATTTAATGCAAACGGGAAAAGGCAGACAAGCTTTGCAAGCTTAGAAGTCAGCCCTGTTATTGAAGATTTTAGTAAAAAAATTGAAATACCGCCTGAAGATATTGTTGTTGATACTATGCGCTCAGGCGGTGCAGGCGGTCAAAATGTTAATAAAGTTGAAACAGCAGTAAGAATTTTACATAAACCTACTGGTATTGTTGTAAGATGCCAGCAGCAGCGCTCTCAACTTCAAAACAAAGAAACCGCAATGCAGATTCTTGCATCTAAGCTTTTAGAAATTAAACAAGCCGAACACGAAGAAAAACTGCTAAAATTAAAAGGTCAAAATGTTGATATTAATTTTGGCTCTCAAATTCGTTCTTATGTCTTTCATCCTTATAAAATGGTAAAAGATCATAGAACGAATTATGAAGTCGGAAATGTAGATTCTGTTATGGACGGGAATATTGATGGATTTATTGAAGCATTTTTGAAATCTGATATAAAAATAGATTAACTATTTTTTATATCAAGATACTCACGGTATTCTGCGACAATATTTTCAAATGCTTTTAAATATCCGCTGGAACATCTTTCTCCGCCATGACTGCATGCTTTAATTGCTTCGGCTAAGTTTATATCGAGATGTTCAGCCTCTTTGATTATTTCTGAAATCATATATTCTTTAGGACTTTGTTCAATCGACATCCATGGAGTATCCTCATTTGCCCCATCTAAAGGACCTCTTGCAAACCCTTTTGTTATTTGTGCAATTGCATCAATTGTTTCCTGATTAACATCTCCTTTAAAATATAGTGTTACAGGATCACATCTTAAAGCCCAATCGCCACAATTAAAATATGTTTTATAATAGAATTCCGTTTGATTTATTTTTTTATGTTTACCTTTTGAATCAACATATTCACCTTTTGTCATAAGTCTGTCTAAATTTCTAATTAATTCTGAACTTGCTTTTACGTTTAAAGACATCCTTTGTCCAAGGTCACTTGATTCAATATAATTTTTCATTCTAAAAAACCATAAATCTTGCGGTACAATGTGAACTAAAGAATCAGTGGGGGTATAAATTTCATCCTGAATATTTTTAATAGAATCTGAATAATTATCTGCACCGTAATCTACTGCATAATTTCCTATTTGCCTTATCTTTGCATATTCATCTTTAATCATGTTTTCCCATTGAACAACCGAAATATTTGCATGTCCGTATTTATCAACAAGCATTTGTTGTCTTTGTGACAAATTTTGAGCAGCATAACTTGTACTATCATGTTTTAATGCAGCATCAACTTTTTTTTGCATTTCTTTATCTTCTAAAAAAGTATGTGCTGTTTTATCATAAACTAACCATTTACCGTCACGTTGAATGTGATGTCCAAATACGTGTCCTGCCTTGATTGCAGCTTCAAGTGGAGTAGTTTCTTTTTGTGGCAAAGATGTTTCAACAGGAAAATCTTTAAGGGCTGCTTCAACTTTCTTTTTCATAGCAGTATCTTCAATAAATTCTCCTTTTGTTTTATCAAAAACAAACCATTTTCCATCACGTTGAATGTGATGTCCAAATACGTGTCCTGCCTTGATTGCATCTTCAAGTGGATCAATTTTTTTAGTTGTGATAGATTCAGCAGACGAATTTTGTTTAAAGAAAGATTTTATTTTTTGTATAATACCTGAACTTTTGCGTTTTTTCTTGGAGTTAGGTGTTAAAAATTCATCTTGAGGATTTATAGGTGGTTTTTGACCTGAGAATGCAATTGTTTTTTTTAAATATGAATTTTGCACATTTCTGTTATTTATATTAATTTTAGAAATTTCCATAAACTTTTCTCCTTATTTATTTTCTATGCAATATAAAGACATTAAGATTTAAAATTGCTAATTTAAGATATATATTAAATAAAATTTTTACATAAATTTATAATTCACAATTTTTTTGTTAAAATCAATATGTATATACACTTAAGAAAGGTAAAGCATGGAACATTTTTACGAATTGGTTCAAAACCATAATATTGTTATTTCTGCGTCCATCTTAATTCTGGCTTATATTTTTATAGCACTTGAAAAAATACCTAAGGTTACTATTGCACTTTTAGGTGCTGCTGTAGTTGTTTTTTCAGGTCTTGTAAGTCAGGATAAGGTTCTTGAAGAAGGTTTAAACGCACATTATTTTATTAATTTTATTGACTTTAATGTTATATTCTTACTTGTTTCAATGATGATAATAGTCAATATAACAACAAGGTGCGGAGTATTTAAATGGGTTGCCATTGAACTTTTGAAAATGACAAAAGGCAGACCCTTATTGGTACTTATTGTACTTGCTTTCTTTACTGCAATATTATCGGCATTCTTAGATAATGTTACAACTGTTATTCTTATTATGCCTATAACATTTGTTGTTGCTAAACAGCTTGATATAAACCCAGTTCCTTTATTAATATCGGAAATATTTGCTTCTAATATAGGCGGTACTGCAACATTAATTGGCGACCCGCCGAATATTATTATAGGAAGTGCCGCTAATTTCTCTTTTATGGACTTTTTATCAGAGCTTACAATAATTTGTTTCATTATAATGTGTGCTGTTATTGCATTTTTGTATCTTTGTTTTAAAAAACAGCTCCATACAACAGAAGAAAAAATGGCAAGTATTAATGAAATTGACAATTCTAAGACAATTACCGACTATAAATTATTAAAACGAAGCTTAATTGTTTTAGCACTTGTAATTCTCGGCTTTATAACTCATGATTTAACGCATATTGCAACTTGTATTATTGCTTTTATAGGTGCAAGTATTCTACTTTTATTTGAAAATCCTGAAGATACATTTAGAGAAGTCGAATGGAACACAATATTTTTCTTTATAGGTTTATTTATAATTATCGGAGCATTTGAAGCGGCAGGCGGTATACAATTAATGGCTGACTGGCTCTTAAAAGTTACGGAAGGTTCTCAAAAAATCGCATCATTTGTTATTCTTTGGGCTTCAGGTATACTATCCGGTATAATTGATAATATTCCTTATACTGCAACAATGGCACCGATGATATCAGCTATGGAAGCAGAAAAAGGAACTGAATTTGTACTTCCTATGTGGTGGTGTTTATCTTTAGGTGCTTGTCTTGGTGGCAACTTAACTATAATTGGAGCTGCTGCTAATGTTATAGTTTCCGAAAATTCAGCTAAACACGGGCATGTTATTAAATTCTTAGATTTTATGAAATATGGTATAGTTGTTGTATTCATATCTTTGTTACTTTCTTCTGCTTATATTTATATTAGACATTTTTAATACACAAATTATGAAAAACAAAATAGAATGATAAAATCATTCTATTTTGTTTTTCACTTTTATATTGTCATTTTGGATTAAAACATTAATGCTAAAAATCATAGTTTAAATTTTTAAAAATTTTAGCGTCCTATTCTGACATATTTCTCTCTTAAAATAAAAATGTAAGGAATAGAAAAAAGGATGAGAAATATGAACAATTTTGAAAAAAGACTTTTCTTGGATTATTTGGCAAAAGTGAAAAATCAAACTTAACCTTGAACGATTACAAACATATTGAAAATGAAAGAATAAAAGTTGTAAATATATTAAAATCAGCTGTTGAACAAAAAAAGAAAGGTGTAAATATACTTATTTACGGATACGTAGGGACAGGTAAGACGGAATTTGCAAAACTTATAGCAAATACTGCCAAAATACCGATGTATGCCGTAAAAACAGAAAAAGA
>CANQCO010000071.1 GCA_947589705.1 Candidatus Gastranaerophilales bacterium | reverse complement strand
CAGGGCCGTTTTCGGGCATGGTTGTCCAGCCGATAATAGGTGCATTAAGTGACAGAACCACATCAAGATTCGGAAGAAGAAGACCGTATTTGTTGGGTGGTGCGATATTAGCTTCACTGGCATTATGGGCATTCCCGAATTCCGCCGTAATAGCTAAATTTTTCGGCAACTCGTTTGGCGTAGTGCTTGCGCCGTGGGCAGGGCTTGCAATTGCAGCAGTAATGATATGGATAATTGATGCGTGTGTAAATGTAGCGCAAGGGCCGTATCGTGCGTTAATCCCCGATGTAATTCCGCAGAAACAGCATTCAATTGCAAATTCTTTTTTAAGTTTTGCCATAGGGTTAGGTTCTGTAGTGGCAGCTGCTACACCTCCCGTATTAAGCAGATTTTTCCATATAACGATGAGTATTCCCGCGCAATTTATAATGGCAGCAATTGCTTTTACGGGTGCCATGATTGTTACTTGCGCTGCTATTCGGGAAAAACAATATATTCCCGAGAAAAAAGAAGAAGGAACGGAAGAAAAGCATAGTTTTTGGCAGAGTTTAAAAGGATTTTTGACAACGTCGCCCGAAATAATTAAGGTATGCACGCTTCAATTCTTTACTTGGATTGGAGTAATGTGTCTGCTTTTATATTTCACGTTGTTTGTTGTTCATAATTTATACGGAGTTCCCGATATCCCTCAAGAGGGTGTTAATTTAGATTCATACAGCGCTATAAAACTGTCGGGAACGAATTTTGCGCTGATTTGTCTTGCTCTGTTTAATTTAGTCTGCTTTTTGGTATCAATTCCGATTGGCGTATTATCTACAAAGTTTGGAAATAAGGTAATTCACTCTATTGCACTGTTTTCAATGGCTGTATCATATTGTATATTAGGTTTTGCGCATTCAAACGTTTGGGTAATGATAGGAATGGGGCTTGCAGGTATAGGCTGGGCTTCAATATTGTCTTTACCGTTTGCGATATTATCGGAGTACATAAAACCCGGAAGCGAAGGCTCTGTAATGGGTATATTTAATATATTTATAGCAGGTCCTCAAGTGCTTGTATGTACGGTCGTAGCGTGGTTTATCAATCACAGCATGACTGTAACCGAACAGGGAACGTATTATCACTGGGAGTATGCGTTTTTTGTAGGCGCATTAGTACTTGCCTGTGCCGCTTTAGCTTCTTTAACGATTAAAGAAAAAAAGATATAATTTCATTTTAAACAATTTTTAATAAGCCTCAGTCCGTATTTAATGTAATTAACAAGGATTTGGGGCTTTAAATTTTTGTCTTTAAGTTTTTTCAGTATATAACTTGGTCTTAAGTGGTATTCAAGCAGTATTTTTTTTCTGTAGTTATTAAGTTTATTGTTAACGGTACAGCCAAAGGCGTCTTTTCCGACAACTTTGCTGTCTTTATAGATTGAAGTTCCCTGAAACGGCGTAACAATTGATATTTCTATAAAATCGGTATCGAGGTCAAATATGAGTTTTTTTGTATCCTCTAAGTGTTTTTCCGTTTCCCAATCAAAGCCTATCATATAGAAGCCGAAAATTTTAATATCATATTTTTTTATGAGGTTAACGGCGTTAATATTTTGTTCGACGGTGGTATTTTTGTGCATAAGCTGAAGCGACTCGTCATTCCCCGATTCAATACCGAGAGCAATCAGCGAGCAGCCTGCTTTTTTCATTAGCTGTATGGTATCTTCGTCAATGGTATCGGCTCTTGAATTTGCTACCCAGTTTATTTTTCCGTTTAAGGTCGAGTTAATAATTTTTTCGCAAAGTTCCTTAACAAAATTTTTGTCTGCGGTAAAAGTATCCGATTTAAAGAAGAAATCTGAGATATTATACAGATGAAAGCACTCCCATATTTCGTCAAAGACAGAATCAGGGGTTCTTTTTCTTATTTTTTTCCCGCCGATTACGGGGGACAGACAGTAAATGCAATCATAAGGACATCCCTTTGCGGTGACAATTGTTGCCATTGGTTTATTTGTCAGGGGGTTAAGATATAATTTATTATTCATAAGACTTCTTTCGGGGAATTTAAGCGAGTCAAGGTTTTCATTAAATTCCGTCAAGTTGTTAACCTGCCACAGGTTGTCTTTTTTATGGCATATACCTTGAATTGAGGGGATTTTGTCTTTATCAAAAAAGATTGCGTTAATAAGCTCGGGTGCTATAAATTCAGGCTCCGCCATAATTAAATAGTCTGCGCTGTCTAAGTTAAGCGAGTTCAGAAAATTTTCCTGCGCATTAAAAAATAATGCGCCTTTAAGAATAATAATTATATCGTTTTTAATTACTTTTAGTATGTTAATTATATTTATATCGTAATATAGTGAGCCGTTAGAAGTGCTGATAAATATCAAATCGGGGTCAAAGCTTTTAATATCGGAGATAAAGCAGGCGAAAGATTCTTTTTCGCTTGCGTAGTCTTTAAGCAGGACTTTAAATTTATTAAAATCGAGATTAGAAGCTACATAGCCTAAATCATTGCATGAGCGCATTGCGTTTGAGCTTGAAGCTTCAACGTTGATTTGACAGCGGTCTTCACCTCTTTGGTATAATTCCCCCGGAGGGTATATAAGCATAATTTTCTTCATTGTTTAATTATATAAAATTATGCTAAAATAGTCACCATGGAAAAATTGAGGTATATTTCGGGCTTTTTGGCATTTATTGTAATTTTGGGGGCATTCTACCTTCAAAATCCGATTGTGTTATTTATAATTGCGCTGATACTTATTATATCGGCTTTAAGAGAGTACAGGCAAATGTTTTTGCAAAAGGGGATTAAGATACATCCCGTTTTACCCGAGGCTGCCGCAATATTTTGTGCATTTAATTTTATAATGAAAAATGACCCGTTTAACCAGTTTTTAATAACTCCCGTTATAATGTTTACGGCGGTATTTTGCTGTATTTTAACAGTTATATTAAACAAAAAGCCTTATATAATGACTTCTTTGGCAAGCTTTGGTGCATTTTTATTTACGTTTTCGGGGCTTTACACAATTAAGATGACATATTTTTATGAAAAGTCATTTTATTTAATGTTTGTATATTTTATAATGGTGCTTTTGGGCGACTATACGGCGTCAAGATTAGGGCCAAAGTTTAGTTTAAAATTAAGTAAAGATATAAGCCCCGATAAGACAGTGGGCGGATTTATATGTCATTTGGTTTTTTGTATTGTAATGGGGATTTTGCTTAAATATTTAATCGGCTGGAGTTTAGTTAAGTGCATAGCCTTTTCGGTAATTGTTTCAATATTTGCGCAAATGGGTGACTTAAGTGTTTCTTCAATCAAGAGGGATTTAGAAGTAAAACACAGCTCAAACTTGTTCTCTGGCTTTGGCGGAATACTTGACAGGCTTGATTCATTTATATTTTCAGCCCCTGCAGCTTATTATTATTTGTGTTTAATTTCTGTTATTTAAGCCGTCAAATTAAGACCTTAACCGTTCAATAAAGTTTTTAAGTCTTTCCATAGCGATTTTAAGGTTATCAAGCGAGTAGGCATAAGAGATTCTTAAATGGTATTCTCCCGCTTCACCGAAGGCGGAGCCGGGGATTGCGGCTACTTTTTCTTCCTCCAAAAATTTCTGGGCAAATTCTTCACTTGTCATATTAAATTCTTTAATTGAGGGGAACACATAAAAAGCGCCAAAGGGTTCAAAACATTCAAGTTTCATTTCTTTAAATGCGTTCATCAAAAATCTTCTTCTTTGATTATATGAGTTTCTCATAATTTCAATGTCGCCATAGCCGTTTTTAAGCGCTTCAATAGCGGCATATTGGCTGTTTGTGGGCGCACACATAATTGCATACTGGTGGATTTTATTCATTTGCTCGATAAGTTTTTTATCAGCCAAGGCGTAGCCCAGCCTCCAGCCTGTCATGGCGTATGATTTTGAAAACCCGTTAATTAAGACCGTGCGCTCTTTCATTCCGTCTAATTCAACTATTGACGTATGTTTTGATTTATAAGAAAGCTCTGAATATATTTCGTCAGATATTACATAGAGGTCATTTTCAATAATAATATCTTTAATTTCTTCCAAATCTTTTCTTTCCATAACAGCGCCCGTAGGGTTATTGGGGTAGGGAAGAATAAGGACTTTTGTTTTTTTTGTTATTGCGTTTTTAAGCTGTTCTTTAGTCAATTTGAAATCATTTTCTTCTTTCAGGTTGACTATAACGGGCTTAGCATCGGCCAAGATGGCGCATGGTTCATAAGAAACGTAGGAGGGCTGAGGTATAATAACTTCGTCGCCTTCATTTATAACAGCTCTTAAGGCTAAATCTATGGCTTCTGAGCCGCCCACGGTAACCATAATTTCATCATCGGGATTGTATGATACATTAATACTTTTTTTGATATAATCAGATATTGCCTCTCTAAGCGCAGTCAGGCCTTTATTTGAGGTATAAAAAGTTTTACCTTTTTCAAGCGAGAATATACCTTCATCTCTGATATGCCATGGGGTATCAAAGTCGGGTTCCCCTACGCCGAGAGAGATAACGTCTTTTGTTTCAGATACGAGGTCAAAAAACTTTCTTATACCTGAGGGTTTAATATCGATAACTTTTTTGGATAATTCTTTTGTCATGGCGTAATTATTTCTCTCTCGTCATCTTTTTTGACCGTGAGGATAGTGCCGTGGTCTTTGTATTTTTTAAGTATGAAGTGAGTTGCCGTGCTTAAGATACTTTCAAGTGTGGAGAGTTTATCAGAAACGAAGTTTGAAATTTCTCTTAATGATTTTTCTTCCAGAATAACAAGCAGGTCATACCCGCCCGAGATAAGGTATACGGCTTTAACTTCGGGGTAGTTATATATTCTTTCCGCCATTTTGTCGAAGCCCTGACCTCTTTGGGGTGTAACTCTAACTTCAATAAGTGCGGTAACTTTTTCTATTGATGTTTTTTCCCAGTCAATAAGAGTATGGTAAGCACAAATTGTGCCATCATTTTCCATATTATGGATTTCTTCTGCAATGGTAATTTCGTCGCTGCCGAGCATAGCGGCGAGGTCTTTTATTGATATTTTGCTGTTTTTTTCAATAATTTTTAATATTTCTTCTCTCATAATTAACCCCGTAAAATAAATACTTTTTTCTATGATATCAATAAACAAAAAATATTACAATTATGTTTCATATTATAAATATTATTTGAAAACGGCTGTATTTAATGTATAATAAATTTTGTAGTTAGAAGTATTTCTCCTGCGGGTTTTTCGCTGCGGGGGGGGGTAGAATTGAAAAAGAATTTTAAGTTAAATGCGGCAGCATTTTTGTGTACTATGATGATATCCTCATTAAGTGTTTATTCTGAGCCGATTACGGATTTTACCGAGTTAAAAGAGGCTATTGAGTCTTCACCCGATGATCCTGTTGAAATAACTGGGATTGGGAGTAATATAGAATTTGAAAACACATTAGAAATTAATAAAACTGTTTCTATAACGGGTGAAGATGATGAAACTGGAATATTCTCTCCTGACTCAAGTTCTTCTTTTAAGGGAACGGCATTTAAAGTTGATGGAGAAAGTAGCAAAAACGGCAATCTTACACTTAAGAACTTAAATATTACGGGCTTTGGTGCAGCTGAAAGTTCTGGTGCTGTTGGTGCTGCGGTTGCCGAGGTTACAAAAGGCGGTATACTTAATATAGGCCCTGGGGTTACCATAGCTGATGAGATAGATTCCGCTGATTATGTTTATGGTGCAGCTATAACAAACAGCGGCGCTGTGACTATTAATACAGATAAGACGGGAAATGTAGAGTTTTCAAAGATTACAAGTTCAGGCGATAAAAAACATTATGATATAGAAATGGACGATGACTCCACATTGACTATTACCGGAGAGACCGGAAGTTCTGTTACCTTCTCTAACGGTATAACTTCTAAAGAAAGTACAACAGGTGGTTCAATAACCCACTCGGGTGAAAACGAAATTGTTTTAGACGGCGATAATTCAGGCTATAAAGGTGCTTTTTCTAATGAAAAAGGTTCAGTAACCGTTAAAAATACTTTCTTTGGCGGTAAATCCGATTTTAAGGGCGGCGAGTTAAAATGGGAAACAAGTAAAGATACACTTACTGGAGGTGCAACGCTTACACTTGATGGCGCTGATTTAACGATAGGAGACGGATCTCAAGCAGCAAAACTAACTACCTCTAATAATATTTCCATTGAAAAAGCAAAAAATATAAATATTCAGGCAGCAGGTGAACTGGCTCTCGGTACAGATACTTCTTTTGATGCGACCACAAACAGTACAACCATTAAAGGCGCAGGTAAATTGTCGATTGGCAGTAACAACCTCTCATTAATCGGTCAGGTTATAAATGACGAAGCAAGTGAGCTTGTATTTTCTTCTAATAATGCTACGGTTAATATTGAAAATATTACCAATGGTGCTAATGAATTAAATGTAATAGCGGGTGCTAGGGCGCAAAATCAACATCTTACCTTAAACCTAAAAGGATATACGGGTGGAAATACACAAGCTGATGATATCACCGTTGACGGAACCAGCATTGATAAACTTAATTTTGAAAATACAAACTCTCATAAAGGTAATATAACCATAAAAGATAAAGGTGTCGTTACAAACAAAACAAATGCTAATACCACTATTAACGGTAATGTTGCAATAGAAAGTACGAATGCAGACACAGCAAATTCTCTTGTTAATGAAGATAATGCCCAGTTAACAATTGAAGGTTCAACAGGATTAACAAATAAAGGTAAAGTTGATAATAAAGGTACCCTTGAGGCAAGTTCCATAGGTAACGACGGCACTTTTGAAAGCTCAGGTTCTTTAACCGCAGATACACTTATAAACGGTCAAAATGAATCAAGTGCTGTTCTTAATGCCACAGGCACTTTTACGGTAAATAATGGTGTTTCCAATAGTGCTAAAATAACAGGTAATGCAGCAAGCTTTGGAACATATAACGGTTTAACAAAGGGTAGTATTTTGGATTTAGAGGGTAAATTGACCATTACGGGCGATTCATTATCACTTTCAAATGCAATTGATAACAGCGGTACTATTACAGCTACAATTATTGAAGTTACACAAGGCGGTGTAACAAACTCAGGTTCAATTACCGCTGAAACAGGCGATATTACCCTAACTGACGGAGATATAACAAATAATGACGCTAATGGTCAAATTACATCTACATTAGGCAGTATATCAGCTAAAAATATTACAAACCAAGGTAATATCACGGCAGGTAAAGATATAACCGCAACTGGCAGCGTAACTAACAATAAATCGATTAAAGCGAGTGGTACGTTAACAGCAAATGGTACTCTTACAAATAATGCAAGTTCTACCGTAAATGTAGCAAAAGGTGTTTTTAATGATGTTAATAACTCGGGTACTATTGAATCATCGGGCGAAATATCCGCTTTAGGTGCTGTTGATAATAAGACAACGGGTTCTTCAATAAAGGGTACAGATTTAAAATTCAGCTCTACTCTTACGAACTCAGGCACCGTAACCGCATCGGGTAAAACAAACGTTACGGGTAAACTCACCAACAATACAGATGCAAATCTTACTACAAACGGCGGAACGTTCGGTGAAGTTGCAAATGACGGTACAATAACAAATCAAAACGGTGACTTAGTACTTTCAGGAACATTCTCGAGTACCGGTGCAACGGGTAATTTGAATCTGGTTAACGGAACACTTACCCTCGATGATAGTGCAAATGCAAGCAGTTATCAGGGTACTTTCACCCAAACGGCAGGTACGACAAACGTAGCGAAAAGCTCAAGTATCTTTGGCGGTGCCAAAAAAGTTAACGGCGGTGTATTTAACGTTAACTCTGGCGCTGTAAATTATAAGGACGTTGAACTCGGAAGCGGAGCAAAATTCAGCCATACGGGTTCAGGCGGAGAAATTACGGATAATGTCATTAAATTCGCAGTTGGTTCATCAGGCGCAAGCGCAAGCTTTACAGGTTCAGGTGCTTCAGATGAATTTAAACTCGGTACTTTGTCTAATTCAAGCGGCAACGATATAAGTTTTTCTAACGGTAAACTTACTTTAAGCGGTACCGAATACAATTATAATCAATTTACAATAACCGATTCCGTGTTAAATCTGCTTGAAAAAGGTGACGATGCAGGAAACTTAAAAACTTATAATTTTAATAACTTTACTGTAAATGGCAATAGCAGTGTAGACTTTAACCTCCATATTAAAAATGGCGGCGGCAGCAGTTATGCAGCTACCGATGTATTAAACTTTACGGGAAGTTCATCAGGTACGTTAAATCTCGGTAATATTTATCTTACGGGTGAAGAAGGCGCAGAAGCGGGATATGATTTTTCAACAAAAGAAAATCAAGGTTTAATCCAAGGCGGTAATGTAACATTGGCAGGGTCTAAAACCGGATTGCCCGATATAGAAATGGGAACTTCAAGTTTCGTCTATGATGTAAAAGTATCATCTGACGGTAAAGGTTTAGATATGCACGTTGTTAAGGCGGCAGACGGCGAAACCCTTTATGATGTTAATAAATCACCAATAGAAAAAAGACGTTTTCAGGTTACGGAAGATTATACGGTAGAAAAATCATTAAGAGCTGATAATGCCAAAACAGCCGCTGGTGAATTCCACGTATATGGTGATGAAAACACAACCACAAAAGTATTGGATGCAAATTCAAATGAATTATTTGATATTGATAAAGATACGACGATTGATTTCCAATTAAAAGATTTAACCGTTAAAAATGCATCTGCAAATGCTCTTTCAGGCGGTTCGGTATTTAGAAATAACAGTGATAATGCCAAGGCCGTACTTGAAAATCTTCTTATAACACAGAACTCGGCAACATCAGGTAAAGGCGGCGCTATCTACAATAACGGCGGAGAAGGCACTAACCCTTCACAAGCAGGATTTACGGGACTTTATGTGGAAAATACCGAGTTTAAAAATAATACCTCAAAAGGCAAGGGCGGCGCAATTTATAATGATACAGAAGGCTTCTTATATCTTCAAAATGTTACAACTGATGAAGCTACAGGAGAAGGACAAAACGATATTTATAACGCAGGAACAGCATACACAAACGGGAAAAATACTTTTAACAGCTTGTTTACAAATGAAAAAGATATAACTTTCCAAGGTGAAAACACACTCTCAGATTTTAATAATGCAGGCGGAACAGCTACTTTTAAAGGCACAAAAGACGTTATAACCGATTTTACAAATAAGGCAACTGCAAATGTTAACAGCCAGCAAGCGCAAATTGATAATTACACCAGCGAAAATGGAACACTAAGCTTTAACAGTAATAATGCGACATTAGGTACTGCAACAGGTGACATTAATTCATCTATCACAAACAGCGGTAACTTAACCTTGAAAGGTAACGGACAAAGTTATGCCGGGAATTTTAGCCAAACAACGGGAATATTTACCGTTGAGAAAGATTCAACATTCTTTGGCGGGAGTTCTTCCGTTATAGGCGGTGTTTTAAATTGGTATACAAAAAATCAACCTGAAACTGCCGTGCTTAATGTTACGGGCGGAACTTTGAATGTCGGAGATAACGCTGATAATCAGGGTAAAATAACCTTTAGAAAGGGCAGCACTATTTCTGATAGTGTAGTTACAAATATAAATAAAGGCTCCACTCTTACCGTTAACGGTTCTGAAGGAGTTAACCTTAATAAAGACGGTTATTGGTTCGGTGAAGTTGACCTTGTAGATGGTACTTTAAATTTAAATAATACGACTAATTATTATAATATAGAAGGAGAAACAATAACCGGCGTATTATCCGCAACGGGCGGAAACTTAAATATTAACGGAACACATCTGGTTCTTGACGATAAAAGTACTATAGGAGAAGGTGTCGCAACTAATATCGGCGACAATTCAGAAGTATACCTTGAAAAAGGCTCATTAACGCTCGGCAGTGACGATAAATGGTCAAGCACAGGCGCAGTTATTTTGGATGAAGACTCACAGGGTACGTTAAATTTAAAAGGCTATGACGGTGTAAACCAAGGCATGGGAGTTCTTCAAGCTTCATCAGGCAATGTAAATATTACTGACAATTCTAATATTATTTTTGAATCCGTTGGTGGATATGACAGCGGTATAGAAAAGGCTGTAAAAACTAAAATTGAAAATGGGTCATCGGTTACTCTTAATGATGGCGGATATCTCGCTCTTAACGATGATGATTCTAATACTTCAGATACTTGGGCAGGTACGGTTGTACTGAATGGCGGTACTTTTGATTATGATATGCAGTCAATAACAGGTACACTTGAAGCACAAAAGGGTAATTTGAATTTACTTGAAGGTTCGGTTCTGTCAATACAAACACCAAGCTATGTTAATAATGAAGTAGCCGTTGATATACAAAAAGGTGCAACTGTAGATATCCATGACGGTGCGGATTTCCTTATCGATTCAAAGACGAATGACAAATGGAACGGTACCGTTAAAGTAGAAAATGGTGGTATATTCACAACTGACGGAATTAAAAATGCCTCAGGCAGCGGCGGCGGTTTACAGCAGTCGGGAGGCGAATCTTATTTCATTAATGAATCTGATATTTATATCACTGACCCGAACAGCTATATAACAGGCGGAAAAGTTTCAATAGAAGATAAATCAAGCTTATCATTCGGTGCTGGAGTTCAAGATTTGAACGTTTCAGAACTTTATATGGATGGCGGTTCAACTCTCGGTATGCTAAACGGTGAGCTTCACGATACACATGTCGGTGATTTAAACGTTAATGAAACCGCAAACTTTAAAGTTGATTTGAATCCGAGAAACCATCAGGGTGACAGCTTTATAATCGATAATCTTGACGGCAGCGGAAGTCTTAATATTTCAGATTTCGGATTCCAAGGCGGAGCGCCAATTGACAGATATATTGATTTCAGATTGTTTAATGCAGATAATATAAGTGGTGATGTTACTTTTGATGCTAATGATAAACTGATTTTCACTCCAATCGGCTACTATGGATTAGAATCACTGGGTGAAGGCAATTATAGAGCATTCTTAGACCACTATAACCCTCAGGTATTTAGAGGTCAGGTGGCCACAATCGCAATGTATACAAGCCAATTACTTGTTGATGATATAGTTACAAACCACTTTATACTCCATAATGACAGACTTTTAGATAACGCTAAACTTGCTAACAAATATGCTGCAGCTTCTGCTCTATTTGCGCCTTACCAAAAAACATACAAAGAAGGCGGACTCTGGTCTAAATCCTATGTTTCATTCGATAAAATGGATTTAACTCACGGATTAAGCGTTAAAAACAACATATA
>CANQCO010000070.1 GCA_947589705.1 Candidatus Gastranaerophilales bacterium | reverse complement strand
AAACAGCCGGTGATAGGAATCGAACCTACAACCTACGGTTTACAAAACCGTTGCTCTACCGTTGAGCTACACCGGCATATTCAATGCTTATTGTATAATATAAAGGATATAGTCTATTGTCAAGAAGAAATTTTTATTTTTATGAATTTATAGACTTTTTTTCAACTATTTTATATTATAATTCAATAGTTTACCGATTTACTTTATCTTTCATTAGTTATTCAATAAATTAAAAATAAAGGAGAATAATATGTCTAATGTAATTGAGATAACGGATGAAACATTTGAAACAGAAGTAATAAAAGAAGAAGGGATAGCCCTTGTTGATTTTTGGGCAACTTGGTGCGGACCATGCAGAAAACTTACACCTGTTATAGATGAATTATCAGAAGAATATAGAGATAAAGTAAAATTTGTAAAAATAAAGGCAGATGAGAATATAAAAACGGCACAGCAATATTCAATTTCAGGAGTACCTTGTATTTTAATATTCAGGAATGGAGAACTCGTTGAAAGGATAGTAAATATTGTACCAAAATCTATTATTGCATCTAACTTGAATAAATATTTATAGAGGGAAAATGGATAACAACGAATATAACAATGATTTTTTAAGTTACTACGGTAAAATAGGCAGAAAAAATTATATAATTAACCTGCTTATTTTAACTGCAATATATATAGTAACATTATTAATAAATTTAGAGGGACTAAAGCAATATATAACATATGATTTTCTGTATACAACTTTGTATTTTGTAATTGATTTATTTAAATTTATGGTAATAATTGCTATATTATCGGTTATATACAGAAGAATAGCAGATATTTCGAACACAGATAAAAGGCTGATTACAATATTTATTATACTTTTTCTCTTCCCGTTTTTTTATCTAAATTGGGGGTATTTTCTGCTAAATTTTATACCACCTTTAGTACAAATATTAAATGTTTTGACAATATATGTAATTCTGCCTTTAGCTCTTGTATTTTCAATAGTTATGGCTTTTATAAAAAGCAGAAATTAAATTTTTATAAAGAACCCTTATAATATGTTATAATAAATGAAACTGTAAAAAAGGGGAGAATATGCCGAATAAGAAATACATATATTTTGTTGATGTTACGAACAGAGACGGAGTACAAACATCAAGGCTGGGGTTAGCAAAACTTCAAAAGACTATAATAAATTTAATGCTAGATGATATAGGTATAACACAATCGGAATTTGGTTTTCCCACAACAAGACATGAAATTAACTATTTAAACGGTAATTTAGAGCTTGTAGATAGAGGTGTAATTACAAAAACAAAGCTTTCAGGCTGGATGAGAGGAATAGAAGAGGATGTATTATTATCCTTTCAAAATGTTCCAAGATTAAAATTTGTCAACTTATCGGTTTCAACATCAGACCAGATGATAAAAGGTAAATTTGGCGGTAAAAAGACACGTGATGATATTATTAAATCAACAAATAAAGCACTTGATACAGCAATAGCATGCGGCGCACAAGATATAGGAGTCAACGCAGAAGATGCTTCAAGAAGCGATATAGAATATCTTATAACTTTTGGTTTGGAAGCAAAAAAGCACGGAGCCAAGAAATTTAGATACTGTGATACATTAGGTTATGATGACCCGATAAGTGCTTATGAAAGAATTTCAAAAATTGCGCAGGCAACAAAAATGGACATTGAATTGCATTTTCATAATGACCTCGGGATGGCGGCAGGCAACTCCGTAATGGGTGCAAAAGCAGCAATTGATGCCGGAGTTAATGCCTATATAAATACTGCAATAAATGGTATGGGCGAAAGAGCAGGGAATGCGGATTTAATTTCCTGTTTGCTGGCTGTATTAAAATCAAGCGGTATGAGTGGAAAATATGAAATTGATCCGAATATAGACCTGTCTAAAACATGGAAACTAGCGAAATATACAGCTTATGCTTTTAATGTACCAATTCCAATTAACCAGCCTGCAACGGGCGCAAATGCGTTTGCACATGAATCAGGTATACATGCAGACGGAGCTTTAAAAGACAGATTAAATTATGAATTATATGATTATGCAGAACTAGGAAGAGGCGAACCCGAAATTGTAGAAACAGGCAGAATGATTACGACAGGCGAATATGGCGGAATTAAAGGTTTCCGTAACGTATATGAGAAAATGGAAATCGAGTTTCAGGATGAAGATGAAGCAAGAAACATTCTTGAACTTGCCCGTTATGCTAATGTTCACACACAAAAACCTTTAACGCAGAGCGAATTAAAATTTATATATTATTATCCTGATATAGCGGCAAAAATAATGACGGTAACTCCTTATTATATGCCAACAGGAAACCTTAAAAAAAGAGTTGATAATAACTTTATCACTCAACCGCACCTTTTTGTATAGGAGAGATTATGGGACAAACGATTGCAGAAAAAATACTGTCTTCACACGCAGGTAAAACTGTTAAACCGGGTGAGCTTGTTATAGCAAATATAGATGTAGTAATGGTTCAGGACGGTACCGGACCATTAGCAGTTAATGAGTTTAAGAAATTAAGCAAAACAAAACTTTCTAACCCGCAAAGGACTATACTTTTTATAGACCATGCAGCTCCAAGCCCGAGAAAAGAACTGTCAAACTCACATATGGTTTTAAGAGAATTTGCAAAAGAATATGGAGCTGTATTATCCGAGTCAGGTGACGGAGTATGTCATCAAAGGCTCGTAGAAAGTTTCGTAAACCCCGGAGAAATTCTTTTAGGAGCTGATTCTCATACTTGCACATCAGGTGCATTAGGCGCTTTTGCAACGGGTGTAGGTTCAACTGATATTGCAGTTGTAATGGCGCTTGGTAAAACTTGGCTCAAGGTACCTTCAACATATAAAATTGTTTTAGAAGGCGAGTTTCAAAAAGGCGTCTATGCAAAAGACTTAATACTTCACTTGATAGGACTAATAGGTGCGGACGGTGCCACATATAAAGCACTTGAATTTACTGGAAGTGCGGTTAAAAATTTAACAATGGCAGAGCGTTTCACAATTTCAAATATGGCTGTAGAAGCAGGAGCTAAAGCAGGACTTTTTGAAACAGATGAAAAAACTTATGAATATTTAAAAGAACAGGGAAGAACCGATAAGTTTAAAGAGATAAAAGCTGATTCTGATTCTGTTTATGAACGAGTAATAGAAATTAACTTAAGCGAACTAAAACCTACAATATCCTGTCCGCATACGGTAGATAACACAAAAACAATCGACGAAATGGAACAGGTAAAAATAAATCAGGTATATATAGGAACCTGTACAAACGGCAGAATTGAAGATTTAAGGATTGCAGCGGATATTTTAAGAGGCAAAAAAGTAAAAGACGGTGTAAGGTTAATAGTTTCACCCGCATCGAGGAAAGTATTTTTGCAGGCATTAAAAGAGGGTTTAATTGAAACATTTGTAGAATCGGGAGCTGCAATAGTAACTACCGGCTGCGGCGCCTGCGTCGGAGTTCATGCGGGAATATTAGGAGACGGAGAAGTTTGTCTTGCAACGCAGAACAGAAATTTTCAAGGCAGAATGGGTAATACATTAGGATATATTTATTTATCATCACCTGCTACAGCAGCATACAGTGCAATAAAAGGTTACATAGCAGATGTCAGGGAGGTATTATAATGGAATTAAGAGGAAAAGCATATAAATTCGGCGATAATATTTCAACCGACCATATAGCGCCGGGGAGATTATTTCATCTTCGCTCTAACCTGCCTGAACTTGCAAAACACGTACTTGAAGATGCCGACCCTGATTTTGCTTCAAAAATGAGTAAAGGTGATTTTGTTGTAGCGGGAAATAATTTTGGTTTGGGTTCATCAAGAGAACATGCACCGCAAATTATAAAAATTGCAGGAGTCGGAGCAGTTCTTGCTAAAAGCTTTGCAAGAATTTTCTACCGTAACGCAATAAACATAGGACTTTTATTAATTGAGTGCGATACTGATAAAATAAATGCAGGTGATGAACTTGAAATAGACATAAAAAAGGGACTGGTAAAAAATATTACACAAAATTTAGACCTTCCTATTACGCCTCTGCCTGACGTTATGATTAAGCTTTTGAATGAAGGCGGATTAATAGAGCATATAAAATTACACGGGGATTTTGACTTAATTTAGGAGTAAAAATGAAAACAGTTACTTTGATACCCGGTGACGGGATTGGACCTGAGATAACACAAGCGGTTGTTGAAATATTGAATGCTGCAGGTGCCGAAATTGAGTGGGATACACAAAGTGCAGGTGCTGATGTTATAGAAAAAGAAGGTACACCATTACCCAAGAGAGTAATTGAATCGATAAAACGAAATAAAGTTGCTCTAAAAGCTCCCGTTACAACTCCGATAGGTCAAGGGTTCAGAAGCGTAAATGTTCAGTTAAGAAAATCTCTTGATTTATATGCGAATTTAAGACCATCTAAGAATATAGAAGGAATAAAAACCCGTTTTGACAATGTTGACCTTGTTATTGTAAGAGAGAATACCGAAGACCTTTATGCGGGTATTGAAAGACAAATAGATGAAGATACCGCAGAGAGTATAAAAATAATTACAAGAAAAGCCTCACTTCGTATTGCGGAATTTGCATTTAATTATGCCGTTAAAAACAACAGAAAAACCGTACATGCAGTATCAAAAGCAAATATTTGCAAGTTAACGGACGGATTATTCTTAAATTGTACAAAAAAAACGGCAGAGAAGTATCCTCAAATAGAGTATAAAGAAATTCTGGTTGATAATTTATGTATGCAATTGGTTCAAAATCCCGAGAAATTTGATGTACTTGTATTGCCAAACTTATACGGCGATATAGTTTCCGATTTATGTGCAGGTTTAACAGGCGGTTTGGGTATAGCGCAGGGCGCAAACATAGGTGATAACATTGCGGTTTTTGAACCCGTACATGGAAGCGCACCGGATATAAAAGGACAAAATAAAGCCAATCCTACAGCACTATTACTTTCTGCCATAGAAATGCTTAAATATTTAGGACAAAGTGATACGGCAAAAAGAATAGAAACAGCTCTTTTTAAAACAATAAAAGAAGGAAAAGCATTAACAAACGACCTTTCAGGCAATGCCACTACAAAGGAATACACAGATACAATAATTTCAAATCTATAAATTTTAAAATGTTAATTTTTGTAACAATTATCAAAGTTTACACCAATTTGTGCCGATAAAGAAAATGTGTGTAAAGAAGGATTTTGTTATGGACTTACAAACTTTAAAATTAGGTTTCTTAAATTATCTGCAATCATTAGAGGAAAATGAAGAAAGCAAAAATGAAAAATTTACCCAATTTGATGATATGTCAGATATTAGTATTTTTATTCATGCAAAAGAATTTAAAGAATACATAAAAAAAGAATATAGTTTTGATGAAGGTTCAATATCCGCACTAAGTGTAAATGACATACTTCATATGGAAGTAGTTAATGGCAAACTTGTAGATCCCTCACAAGGTGAAAAAGGGAGTATTAATAATGATACAGATATCGCAGAAGAAGGTGCTGTAGAATCAGAAGAAAATATAGAAGCAAATGAAACAGAAGGTAATAATAGTGATTTAGCAGAACAGAATCCTGAAAAATTAACATTAATAGATATATTCAATTCATTTTTAGAAGATGAAAACTTTGCAAACGAAGTTGATGATGATGGAAATGGAGAATTTAGTAATAAAGAAGTAACTGACTTTATTAATAGAATTTCAGCCTATGACGGAGATGAAACATCTTTTTCAATAGATGATTTATTAGGTGCAGTTAATGATATAGCAATGCAAAATGAATTGATAAAAGAAAATGAAACAGAAAATACAAAAGAAATAGAAGAAATAGAAGAATTAGACAAAGGAAATAATATAGAGGAAGCAACAAGCTCATCACCTTCACCAAGTTCAGGTTCATCATATCCAAGCTCTAGAGCAGGAAGCAGCGGTTATTCAGGAGGAACTGTATATCAGCAGCCGAAAGAAAAAACTCTTGATAATATGACAAAAGAAGAATTAAATTCAGAACTAAGTAAAGCAGAAGGTGATTTAGATAAAAATAAAACTAAGTTATCCGAAGCGATATCAGGGGAAACACCACAATTAATAGAACTAAAAAATAATATAGATGAACAAAAAACAGCATATAATGATGCTTTAAAAGAGTTTGACGAAGATTTAGCAGAACAAATAAATGATTTACAAACTGATATAGATGACAAAAAAGATGAAATAAATAGTAAGGAACTGGAGATATCGGATCAAGAGTCAACTATATCAGATTGTGAAACATCATATAATAATGCGGTAACATATAGAGAAGGTCTTGAAAGCCAATTATCAGCGTTAATGGACGCTTCAAGTTCTGCTTCGAGTGAGGATAAAGCTAAAATAGATGCACAAATTGAAACAGTAAAAGCACAAATTGAAACAGCAAAGGAAAATGAAACAGAAGCAAAAAATGCACTTGATGATGCAAAAACTAAACTGGATAAACTTAATAATGACAAGGGTATATTAGAAAAAGGACTTGATGAATTAAACACGCAAATGGAAACCCTTGAATCAAATATAACGGATTCAGAAATAAAAACATATTTGACGAATTATAAAAATGCACAAAAAGCATATGATGAAGAAAAAGAAAATGAATTAAATGAATTAAAATCAGCAGTAGAACAAAGTGAAAACTACGTAAATAAAGTACAAAAAGCATTAAATAACTGTGAAATAAAAGAAAAAGAAAAAGAGAATCTGTCGGTGATAAGTCCGTTTGCCCAATACAATGAAGAAAGGGGTCAAGCACTTGCAAATGCAGCATTAAAATTATATGGTAATGACCATGAAGCAAACGGATACTGTGCATCGGGTGTTGCAGATTCAATTCAAGCAGCATTTGGATACAGAACCTCAGGCAATGGTTGTGATTATGGAAACGTACTATCAGGACTTGATGACTGGGTTGAAGTAACATCAGAAATAAAATCTCCGGAAGAATTAAAGAATTTACCAGCAGGTGCAATAGTAAGCTGGAGTACATATGAACCGGGACATACAAGAAGTAACGGGCAATATGGACACGTATTTATATCAGATGGACAAGGACATGAAATAAGTGACTACATATCAAATGTAAGTACGGTCTATGCGACATGGGGTGCAAGCTATAGAGTCTTTTTACCAAGATAATATGTCCGAGTAGCAGGTTGAGGCAATAGATTAATTAATATTCAGGAGAAAAAATGAATTTTGAAACTTTAAAATTAGGGTTTACAAGCTATTTAGAAGAAATAAGTAAATACAGTAATAAAGAATACATTACAAATAATTCGGACATAAGTATATTCATGTATGCAAACGAATTCAAAGAATATTTATCTGAAGAATTAAATTGTGATACATCAATATGCTCAAAAAGCATAAATGAAATATTGGATATGGAGATAATAAACGGACAATTAAAAGATATAGAAACAGAACTGGACAATATAGAAAAATTAGGAAATAAAGAAGAAAATATCAATATAGAAGACAATGAAACTATAAATGAAAAAAATCAGCCTATTAAAAATGAAGAGCAAGGAAATATTACATTACCGGAAGGTATACCAGATGAGAATACTGAAATCAATGATCCTGAAATAATAACAAACATACTAAACGGGTTATTACAAGACTCAACATTTAAAGATATATTAGATAAAAGTGGAGACGGCGACGGAGAAGTAAATGAAGAAGAACTAGCAAAATTTTTAGAAGTAATAAAAGACTATGATAATAACAGTGACAATATATCATTAAAAGACATACTTGCAGGAGTAAAAGACATACAAGATGGAGTATTTGAATTTGCAACAGATGAAGAAATTCAAGAAAGGATAGGAGAAACTCCGCAAGCCGACAAGGCGTATTCATCGGGAGGTTTCAACATTCCATCAACGTATGGTTCTGCGCAAAATATATTTAATGGGATTAACGAGCCACAAGAAAAAACACTCGACAATATGTCAAAAGAAGAATTATCTTCTGAACTTAGCGAGACAGAATCCGATTTATCAGAAAAACAAACAGTATTATCAGATGCTTTGACAGGAAATACACCGGAACTTAAAGAATTAAAAAATATAGAAGATAGTGCATATAAAACATATCTTGAGATGTTAAAAAGTGTTGATGAAGAAATGGCAACACAATTAAACGATATTAAAACATCGATAGATAACAAAGAAACTGAAGTAAATAACAAAGAAGCCGAAATATCAACCCAAGAAAATGTCGTAAATGATTGTGAAACTGCATACAATAATGCAGTAAATACAACTAAATCATTAAATAATTCATTATCTGCTCTAAAATCTACAGATACAAGTAAAATGGATTCTGAAAAAATTTCAGAAATAAATTCTAAAATTTCCGAATTAGAAACAAAAATAGCCGAATCAGAAGCAAAAGAAACAGAAACAAAAAAATCGTTAGATGAAGCTCAACTACAATTAGAAAATTTAAATAAAGAAAAAGATAATCTCAATAAAGAATTAGATGAACTAAAAGAGCAAAAAACAAATCTTGAATCAGAAATTACACAGAAATATCCTGAAATACAAGAAAGTATGGATGCATATAATAATGCAAAACAAAATTATCAAGATGCGCAAAATACAATAGTTGAAGAAGTACAAAAAGGAATAACAGAATCACAAGACTATATAAAAGAAGTAAAAACAGCAATAAATAATTATGATAATAAACAAAATGAAAAAGAATATACGGTAAATGGAGATGCAGAAGAATTACTTGACTTTGCTTATAAATTTTTAGGATTTTCAGAAAGAGAAGTTGAAGCAAAATGCGGATATAATTTACCAGACGGTTTATGGTGCGCAGCATTTGTAAACTATGTATTAAATGAAACCTATGGAGATGAAGTTCCTGATTGGTTTAAAAATTGCAACCATAATTCATGTTCAGAAATATTAGCAGCAGCAAATAATAACGGATGTGCATTTAAAGATGTAAATGATGTAAAACCCGGAGATTTAATAATATTCAATACATCAAGAGGTAATGCACGCCATATAGGAATAGTTGTATCTGTAGAAAACGGTAAAGTTAATACAATAGAAGGAAATACAAGTTCACATGTAGGAGAAAGGTCATACGAAGTAGGTTCTTCAAGTATAAATTCTTTTGTAAGGGTAAATTAACAAGACATAAAAAGAGGGGACTAAGTAATAATCCCCTCTTTTAAAGATTAATGAGCAATTAATGCCAATAAAACACCTGCAGCAACAGCAGAACCTATAACACCTGCCACATTCGGTCCCATAGCGTGCATTAAAAGGAAGTTTTGAGGATTTTCTTCAGCACCAACATTTTGTGAAACTCTTGCTGCCATAGGAACAGCAGAAACACCGGCTGAACCTATTAAAGGATTTATCTTTTCTTTTAAGAAAAGATTCATTATTTTTGCCATTATTACACCTGCAGCCGTAGCTAAGGAAAATGCTATAATACCGAGTAATAATATTTTTAATGTTTCAATTGTCAAGAAGTGGTCTGCTTGGAGTTTTGAACCGACTGTTAAGCCTAAAAATATTGTAACAATATTGATTAAAGCATTCTGCATAGTATCTGATAATCTGTCTGTTACTCCGCATTCTTTGCATAAATTACCAAAAGTTAAAGCACCAACCAACGGACAAGCCGAAGGAAGGAATATTAAACAAAGAATAAGAACGACGAGCGGGAAAACGATTTTTTCACGTTTTGAAACTTCACGAAGCTGTTTCATTTGAATTTTACGTTCTTCTTTTGTTGTTAATAATCTCATAATAGGCGGTTGAATAACAGGAACCAAAGCCATATATGAGTATGCCGCAACAGCAATTGAACCGAGCAGTTCGGGTGATAATTTGCTTGTGACATAAATAGATGTAGGACCGTCTGCTCCTCCTATAATACCGATAGAACCAGCAGCTTGAAGATCAAAACCTAAGACAATAGCCAATAATAATGCACCAAATATACCAAATTGAGCGGCACCACCAAGTAATAAAGTTTTAGGGTTTGCTATTAAGGGTCCAAAATCAGTCATAGCACCGACACCCATAAATATAATCAATGGGAATAGACCTTTATCAATACCTGCAGCGAAGATAATTCCTAAAAATCCATTCGGACCTGCGATTTCTTCACCTAAAGGCATTGGGATATTTGATAATAGTCCTCCAAAAGCTATCGGAACCAATAACAAAGGTTCAAACTTCTTTTTTATTCCAAGCCAAAGTAGAAAGCAGCATATAATTATCATTATAGGCTGACCAAAATGCGTTAAAAATTGTTCTACGCAAGTTCCTTCAACACTTTTATGTGCAGTATTTATAAAGTTATAAATACCTGTTGAATCCCATAATTGAGTTAATCCGTCAACTAATTGCATAATCCGCCTCCTAACCGACTGTAGCCATTACTTGACCTGATTGAACTTTATCACCTTGCCCAACAGATAATGAAGTTAAGGTACCTGAAATAGGAGACTTAATAGGAGTTTCCATTTTCATAGCTTCAATTACCATAATTTCTTCGTTTTCTTCAACGCTGTCGCCGACATTTTTTACTACTCGAAGAACAGCCCCGGGCATAGGAGCTTTAACTTCCGTGCCTTGTGCATTTCCGGCAGAGTGAGAAGTTTCTTCTATACCATCCGTAATATCAACTGTATATTCTTTTCCGTTAACAATAGCTACGCCATTTTGAAGTTTAACAGCAAATTTTTTGCCGTTAACTTTAACAGTGCAAGCATCAGAAGCGGAAGTTGAAGTTGAAGCTTTAGCCTTACCTGCGCTTTTATCAACAGAAACAACCCCTTTACCAAGAAGAAAATCAATACCTTTATCAACATTTCCATCTTTGCAGGCAGCGGCGATAAAGAGATTCTCATCCGTAACAGGAAGACCTGCTGCTTCAAGTCTTTTTGCTGCAGCAGCTAATCCTTTTTCAGGGTCTTTTTCATTTAAATCAACTACTTTTTCGGTGGTAGGCTGCATATTTAATTTTTCAGAAGCCCATTTTACTAATTCGGGATCAGGCTCACAAGGTGTTTTACCAAAATAGCCTAAAAGCATTTTTGCATATCCCGGGTTAGCATTTTCCCAAGGATGTTCTGATATTGCATTTAAGAATGATTGCTGAGCATAGAACTGAGAAACTGGAGTAACAGATGTAGCAAAACCGCCTCTTTCAACAACCTCTTTCATATTAGCAATTAATTTGGGGAATTTATCAAGCATGCCCATATCTTTTAATTGATTAACAGTAGTAGCCGTAGCCCCGCCGGGAAGAGGTGCTTGAATTAATATAGGATTTACGGCTAAAGAAATAGGAGAAATCGGATAATCCTTCATACATTCTTTAAAGATTTCTTCCGTTTCCATAACTTTTTCAATATTAATACCTAAATCATAATCAGTACCTTTAAGTGCGTGCCACATAGA
>CANQCO010000069.1 GCA_947589705.1 Candidatus Gastranaerophilales bacterium | reverse complement strand
GAACCGTGGGATAAATGCCCGCCGTTGGATAAATCCATACCCATAACCGTATCATCCGGTTTTACGGCATATAAAAATACTGCCATATTCGCCTGAGCTCCGCTATGTGGTTGTACATTGGCATGCTCAGCATTAAACAGTTTCTTTGCACGTTCTTGTGCCAGTTCTTCTATCTTATCAACATTTTCACATCCGTTATAAAATCTTTTATATGGTTTCCCTTCCGCATATTTATTGGTAAGAACGCTTCCTGCTGCTGCCATTACCGCTTTGGATGTGAAATTTTCGCTTGCTATTAACTCTATTGTTGTCTGCTGTCTTTTGAGTTCTTTTTCTATTAATTCGGCAACTTCCGAATCTGTTTGTCTTATAATATCCAGTTCCATTTGCACCCCTAATCTCATTTACTTATTTCATTTTACAATAAAAAAATTATATCATTTTTTTTAAAGTAATTGATATTTTTTTTCTCTTCCGTAAAATAAATGTATAACCGGAGTTTAATTTTGGTAAATTATTATAACAGAGATTTATATAAAACTCTAAATGTCAATATTGATGCTACAGCCGAAGAAATAAAATCAGCCTACAGAAAGCTTGTGAGGAAGTATCATCCTGATGTCTCAAAAAATGTTGACAATGAGCTTAAATTCAAAGAAATTCAAGAAGCCTATGAAATTCTTTCTGATTATGAATCAAGGAAAAAATATGATGTTTTAAAAGGCTTCTATTCAGAGAAAATTAAAAAGAAATATGAGCAAAAAGTAAACGAAGCCAAAGAAAAAACGGATACTTATATTAAAAAAGAACAGAAAAATGAAACCTTTTCTTCTTCTTTGAATCAGGCTATAGATAAGTTATTCTACGGTAAAAAATTGGATAATAATCCGGTAAGACACTCTGTTAACGGTGAAGATATTAATATAGATTTAAAGATAAGCTGTTTTGAATCACTTAACGGAACAAATCGCAAGGTAAATATACTTCATACGGAACCATGCCCTAAGTGCGGAGGCAGAAAATTTATTAATGATACTCAATGTCCTATGTGCAACGGCACGGGCATGTTATCTTTACAGAAAAAAATTAACGTAAAAATACCCAAAGGTGTTAAAACAGGGTCTAAAGTAAGAGTTAGAAAAGAAGGCAACAAAGGCATAAATGGCGGTAAGGACGGCGATTTATACCTGAATATTACCGTTGAAAAACATCCGTATTTTGAATTTGACGGACTTAATATATTATGTGTGCTTCCAATTACTCCATTTGAAGCTGTTTTAGGAACGGAGGTTTCTGTCCCTGTTCCTGACGGCAGTGTTAGTGTTAAAATACCGCCTATGACATCTTCAGGTCAAAAATTAAAAATAGCAGCTCAGGGAATTGAGAATAAAACAAAGTCTAAAAGAGGTGATTTAATTATAACTGTCCAAATTAAACTGCCTGATAAACTCTCTCAATCAGAAATTGACTTATATAATAATTTGAAAAATCTGTCCGCTTATGATATAAGGAAAGATTTCTATAATGCAAAATAAAGTATTTATAAAAGAAATATTTACTTCTATTCAGGGAGAAGGTCCTTATGTCGGTGTTAATCAGCTTTTTATAAGATTTTCAAAATGTAATCTTAATTGTAAATACTGTGATACTGATTTTGAAACTGATTTAGTACAATATGATTCTATTTCTTTGGCAAAGATTGTCAATGATACTTCAAATATACATTCTGTCAGTTTAACCGGTGCTGAACCTTTATGTGAAACTGATTTTTTACTGGATTTTCTGCCTAAAATAAATAAAAAAGTGTATTTGGAAACAAACGGAACTTTATATGAAAATCTACAACGTTTAATTCAATATATTGATATTGTATCTATGGATTTTAAACTTAATTCGGCAGCAGGCTCTGGTGATTTATTTATTATTCATGATAAATTTATTAATGCTGCAAAAAAGTATGATAAAGAAATATTTGCTAAGGTTGTTTTTGACAATAATATTACTGATTATGAAATTGAGCAATGTATAGAAATCGCAAAAAAATATGATATAGAAATTATTCTACAGCCTAAAACGGATGGGTATAAATTGGATATTCACAATACAGATATTAAACAAGTATTTAATCGTTTTATAAATAAATATTCTAAAATAAGGTTAATTCCTCAGGTTCATAAATTTATAAATGTTCAATAAATTTACATAAGTGAAATATTTGATATAATAAAGAAAGATAGAAAATAGTGAGGGGAAATGACAGTATCAATAGCAGTTACGGGTAAAAGCGGAAGCGGTAAAACTACAATAGTTAAAGCCTTATGGCGTGTTATTGAACAAAAACACCCTGGAAAATCAGTTCTGCTTTTTGATAATGATTTAACTGCTGAGTTGGGACACAGTTTCGGAAAAGATATAAGGCAAACAATTTACGGGATAAGAAGCGGTAAACATGAATATAAGACAGGAATTCCTGATAACATGACAAAACAGGAATATATAGAATGGGCTTTAGAAGATATTCTTGTTCCGCTTGATGATTCGACCGATATTATAGTCTCATGGCTGATAGGTTCTAAAGATTGCAGATGTCCAATTACTAAGCAGATAAATGATGCACTTGTTAAACTCATTTCAAGATATGATTTTGTTATATTTGATTGTGAATTTGACCTTAAGTATCTTCATCAGCTTGTAGATATTCCTATTAATGTAACTTTAGTAGTCGCAAGACCTAATGAAGCTTCTATACATCTGGCAAAAAGAATAGAAGAGTATTCTGCAAAATATGCGGCAGGCGAACAATTGGGCGTTATTCTTAATAAAGTTAATAAACAGGAAATTGAACCGCTGTTTCAATTATTAAATAAGTACGATTTAACTACACTTGGTACGATTCCAAAAGATGATGAACTCAAAATTAACAGAATATCAAAGAATTCTAAGGTCGTAGAAGAAGCACTTGAGCAGTTATATTTCAGATTAAATATACCTCAAAATGAGGAGAAGCAATGACTATAATTTTAGACGGTAAAAAGACCGCCCAGAAAATAATCAGTGATATTTCAGAGGAAGTTTTTAAACTTGATGTTAAACCTAAATTAGCAGTAATTATTGTAGGAGATAATCCTGCAAGTCAAATATATGTTAAAAATAAAGAAAAAACTGCAAAAAAAATCGGTTTTGATTCTTTGATTATACCTTTTAGTATTAATACATCAAATGATGAACTTTTAAAAGAAATTGATAAACTGAATAATGATAAAAGTGTAAATGCTGTTTTAGTTCAGCTTCCTTTGCCAAATACATTGTATAAACAAAAAATTATTGAAGCAATAGCGCCCGAAAAAGATGTAGACGGATTTACTCCTTATAATTTTGGACAATTGGTTTTGGGGTATAAACCTTATGCTATACCCTGTACACCAAAAGGAATAATAAGACTTCTTGATGAATATAATATTGAAATAGAAGGTAAAGTGGCTGTTGTACTCGGACGCTCAAATATTGTTGGAAAACCGCTTTCTGCACTTTTAAGGCAGAATAATGCAACGGTTATTAATCTTCATAGTAAAACATCAGAAAAAAATATCCTTGCTTTTTCAAAACAGGCGGATATATTGGTAGCTGCAATAGGTCAGCCGAATTATGTAACTTCGGAATTTGTTAAAGATGGGGCTATAGTTATTGATGTCGGAATAAACAGAGTTAATGATAAAATAAAAGGTGATGTTGATTTTGATAATGTTTCAAAACTCACATCGTACATAACTCCTGTTCCCGGAGGTGTTGGACCTATGACTATTGCTATGTTAATGGAAAATACTCTTGAATTATATAAATTACAGCATAAATAAATTAATTATTTGTAACAAATTTGAAACGTAGTGTTTAAAAAACTAAAAAATACGGCATATATATAATTAGTTATGAGAGATGTTCTCCCCTTTCAAAGCAAATAAACAAACAGTCAGGAAAGATATGATTCTAGAGTATAAAGTAAATGAACTGCAGGTTCAGCCTGCTTGGTTAAAAACATTGTATGATTTGGTTGATGAATTGAATTGTAAATGCCAGACATATATTGATGAATCGTATAATCGCAGTAATAAAAATTTCGATAAAATGCGAACAATAAAGATTTATGGCTCTGATACCATGCTTGGGTGGTTCAAATTAAGAATGGAAAGGTATTCACATTTTATTTTTAACTTCAATGAACAGCCTGATATTAAGAGCGGTTTTGTAGAATAGTTGTATACGACCGAAATAGTGAGAGTTTACCGGCGTTTGCCGGTTTTTATTTATCATTTAAAGCTTCAAATGCTATTATATGGTCATCACATATACATAGACTATCTCTGTGTTCTTGTTCATGGCATCCGTCCGTGAATATCATCTCTACATTTTCAAGACATACTATATCTTCATCATCATAATCTTCTACTAAACATCCCGTTGCACAAAATTTACTTGTACAAATCCTTACCTTTTTTGTACAGTTCTTATTTAGGGCATTTAATAATGATTTTTTCTTATTTCTCATAATATTCTCCTTATATGTTTATTATGAGAAATATAGATAAAAAATATTATATATAATCAGGCTAATTATTTTAGGCTTTTAATATATTGATAATACGGGTTATTGGGATATTTATTTGAAATATTTATTAAATCATCAGAAGAAATATATCCCATACGATAAGCTACTTCTTCAAGGCAGGCAATTTTAATACCCTGATTATCTTCGATTGTTTTTATAAATTGAGAAGCCTGTAAAAGTGATTCATGAGTACCTGTATCAAGCCAAGCAAAACCTCTGCCTAAAATTTCCAATTTTATTTTTTTATTTTGTAAATAAACATTGTTTAAATCCGTAATTTCAAGCTCTCCTCGGTTTGAAGGCTTTTGTTTTGCTACATATTTAACCACATCATTGTCATAAAAATAAAGTCCCGTAACAGCATATTGTGATTTTGGTTTTATTGGTTTTTCTTCTATTGATATAACATTTCTATTATCATCAAATTCCACAATCCCGAATCTTTGAGGGTCTTTTACCTGATAAGCAAATAAAACGGCGCCACCATTTGTTTCAATATTTTTCACGGCATTTCTGAGTATTCCCGAAAAAGAAGGCCCATAAAATATATTGTCGCCTAAAATTAATGCAGCGGAATCATTTCCTATAAAATCTTTTCCTAAAATAAAAGCCTGCGCAAGTCCGTCGGGACTGGGCTGTGAAACGTATGAAAACTTTACTCCCAATTGACTTCCGTCTTTTAATAACTTTTTGAAATTAGGTAAATCTTCAGGGGTTGATATGATTAATATTTCTCTTATTCCTGCAAGCATTAATACGGAAATGGGATGATAAATCATAGGTTTATCATATATAGGTAAAAGTTGTTTTGATATGGATAATGTGGAAGGATATAATCTTGTACCTGCTCCGCCTGCTAATACTATGCCTTTCATTCACACCTCAATTCCAAGTACTCTTTTAATGCGGTTTGCCAGTTTCTGCATATTTTATTATTTTCCATAATACTGTTTTTAGGTCTTTTTGCAGGTCTTGGAAATTCCTCTGTTGTGCAGGGAGTTATTTTTGTTTTTATTCCCATAAGTGAAAATATTTCTTTGGCAAATCCATACCAGCTTGTCTGACCTGAACCGCATATATGATATATGCCGCAGGGTTTTTCTTCTTTTATTAATTTTATTATTCCGTTAGCAAGTTCAACAGTCCAAGTAGGGCAGCCTATTTGGTCATCAACAACTTTTAGTTCACTTTTTGCAGCAAGTGAAATCATTGTTTCAACAAAATTCTTACCGTGATGTCCGTATAACCAGCTTGTTCTTGCTATATAATATTTATCGTATTGTTTAACGGCTTCTTCTCCCATTTGTTTACTTTTTCCGTATACATTTAGGGGATTTGGTTTATCTTCAGGTGTATATTTACCTTGTTTTGTTCCGTCAAAAACGTAATCAGTTGAAATGTATATTAAAGTTGAATTAGTTTCTTTTAGTGCCTCTACAATATTTTTTGTTCCTTCTGTGTTAATTTTAAAAGCAAGTTCACTTTCTTCTTCAGCCTTATCAACATTTGTATATGCGCCAAGATGAATAACATAGTCGGGATTATTTTCTTTTATAACTTTTTTGCAGGCATTTAAATCAGTAAAATCCAGATTATGAATATCTGTTTCAATAACTTCAAATCCTTCATCTTCTAAAATGGGACATAAATCCTGTCCCAGCATACCTTTTGCTCCTGTTACAAGAATTTTCATTTAAATAACTCCGGCTTTTTTATCTTCAATACTTTTTATCCAGTCTTGGTTTTCAAGATACCAGTTAATAGTTAATTTAATTCCTTCTTCAAAGGATAATGAAGGTTCCCAGCCAAGTTCGGATTTTATTTTATCATTACAAATAGCATATCGTCTGTCATGACCTAAGCGGTCTTTTACATACTGTATTGAATCTTCACTTTTCCCCATTGCATTAATTATTAATTTGGTAATTTCCAGATTGGTTTTTTCATTATGACCGCCGATATTATATATTTCACCTTCTCTGCCGTTATGAAGCACCATATCAATGGCACTGCAATGATCATAAACATATAACCAGTCACGAACATTCAATCCGTCACCATATACAGGTACTTTTTCATTTTTTAACAGTTTTGATATAAAAAACGGAATTAATTTTTCGGGATATTGATATGGTCCGTAGTTATTTGAACATCTTGTAATCAAAACGGGAAGTTTATAAGTTTCAAAATAAGCTTTTACCAGTAAATCAGCGCTTGCTTTAGAAGCAGAATAAGGACTATTCGGGCTTATAGGTGATGTTTCATAAAAATACCCTTCTTTACCTAATGAGCCGTATACTTCATCAGTTGATACCTGTAAATATCTTTCTATTCCCATTTCATTAGAAGCCTGCAAGAGGTTTAATGTTCCTTGAATATTTGTTTGAATAAATATTTCAGGTTCTGTTATTGAACGATCAACATGGCTTTCTGCCGCAAAGTTTATTATGCAGTCTGTTTCCGAAACTATATCTCTTACAAGTCTTTTATCACATATATTGCCGTGAATAAATGTATAATTTTTATTATTTTTTATATCATCAAGGTTTTCAATATTTCCAGCATAAGTTAATGCGTCAAGATTGACTATTTTATAATTAGGGTATTTAGTCAACATATATCTGATAAAACAGCTGCCTATAAATCCTGCTCCGCCTGTAACAAGTATTTTCATTATAAATCCTTTATATCTTTTAGTAGTGGTTGATGTTTATCTTTTTCGCTTAAAACGGGAGAATAATTTATTCCCCAGTTAATATTAATATCAGGGTCATTCCATAAAATGCCTCTGTCGTGTTCTTTAGAATATTCATTGGAAGCTTTATAAATAAGTTCGGCTTCATCACTTAGAACAAGAAAACCGTGAGCAAATCCTTCCGGAATATAAAGCATATATTTGTTAGATTCCGATAACTTTTCTCCCACCCATCTGCCGAATGTATGTGAATTCTTTCTTATATCCACAGCAACATCAAAAATTTCACCTTTTATACATCTGACAAGTTTTGCCTGACCTTTAGGATTCTTTTGGTAATGAAGTCCTCTAAGTACTCCTTTTGTAGATTTTGAATGATTATCCTGATTAAATTCTACTTCTATTCCGTTATTATAAAAATCGGATTTTTTATAACTTTCAAGAAAAAAACCTCTTTCATCCTCAAAAACTTTTGGAATTACAAGTTTAACTCCTTCTATATCATATTCCTTAAATTCAAAAGGCATAAAACCTCCTTGAAATAATTATAGCAGAAATATGATATATTTTGATTATTTTATTTCAAGTAATAAATTTGTAAACTCTATATCATCGTAATCAACGGCGGAGGTTTTATATAAATTTCTTCCCGTTTTAACGGTAATATTAATGAGTTCTTTACCCAAAATAAGAGATTTGGGAATATTAATGCGCTGATTATCTCCGTTAATTTTTATTTCGGCAATTTTACTTCCGTTGCAGAATATTTCAGGCGGACTTGAATATGATGTTCGGACTTTTGATTGTCCCATTTTTTGTGATTGAATTGTATCAATTCCTATGATTGAGCCTATAACAAGGAAGATATTTTCATCATCTTTTATATGTTTTTTAACGGGTAGGTCTCTGGAATAAAATGCACCTGTTGATTTTAATGAAAAGTCGTAAGCGTTGGCTGAATTTTCCGAAAATGAATTATCGCCAAGGTGTATCATATCGGTTTCTATTATAATGTCCTGCGGGGTAGTTTTTTCTATTCCGATAGAAATCGGTGTATTCGGTGTGGAATTTAATGTTAATGAAAACGGTTTATATCCCGATTTTTCCACGGACATTATTGTAGGTGAATTGATTCTTGTTCCAAGCTGAAAGGTTCCGTTATTATCAGTGACGGTTTCAAAATGTTTTGACGGCAGCTTTACTTTTGCCCCTTCTATTGGGCGGTTGCTGTATAAATCGTATATTGTGTTTGTATTCGATTGTGTTTCTTTTTTTATTTCTCCCGTAATTGTTTTTGCAACTGCGGGTTGAATTATTATTATAAAAATTATTATTAAAATTTTTTTCATTATCCCTCAATCTTTTTTTTTTGAGTTTAAATAATTGATTGAAAAAATTAATTGTATAACGGGTTATACCTGATTTCTCAGTTTTAAATAAACGTATGTATTATGTTTAACAAAATTTAATAAAAAGACTTATTGCATGCTTTTCGTACGGATGTTATCCTCAATAATGTACAAAAGAAATGAGGTAATTTATGGAAAATTATGTTTGCATGGCTTGTCATTGGGTTTATGAACCTTCTGAAAATAACAATATAGCATTTGAGGATTTACCTGATGATTATGTATGTCCTATTTGCGGTGTCGGTAAAGACATGTTTGAAAAACAATAGTTTATTATAGAGGCGGACAATGAAATATAAATTTATTAAAGACGGCATATTCTATGCAGGTATGAATGATTCCGGCCGTTTGATTTTTGATGAGTTAATACCGTTAGATAACGGAACAAGTTACAATTCATATATTGTAAAAGGCAGTGAAAAAACCGCTGTTATTGATACTATGTATCCTAAATTTACCAAAGAATATATTGATTCTTTTGATGAAAACGGGATTACAAAAGTTGATTATATAATAGCAAACCATGGTGAACAGGACCATTCTGGAAGTATCCCTGCATTACTTGAAAAATTTCCTTCTGCGCTTGTTGTTACAAATGCAGTTTGTGCAAAAAATATTCAAGAAATGTTATTAGTTCCTGAAGATAAAATAAAGATTGTAGCCAATAATGAAGAACTGTCACTCGGAGATAAAACACTTAAATTTATAATATCTCCGGGGGTTCACTGGCCTGATACTATGTTTACATATATAAAGGAAGATAATATTATTTGTACTTGCGATTTTCTAGGCGCTCATTATACTTTTGATGATGTGTTTGCGGTTCCTTCAAAAGAGCTTGAAAAGAGCGCAAAAAAATACTTTGCTGAAATTATGATGCCATTTAGTAATGTTTGCAGAAAATATGTTAAACAATTGCAGGATTTAAAAGTTGATATGATACTTCCGAGTCATGGACCTATTCATAAGAATCCCGATTATATATTGAATCTTTATGAGGACTGGGCAGGAGAAAAGGGAAAAAATCTTGTTCTTCTTCCTTATGTTTCCATGTATAAATCAACTGAAGAAATGATTGATTATCTTTCCGAAAAATTGAAAGAAAAAGGCATTCCTTCAATAAAATATGACATGGTTGACGGTAATTTGGGTGATTTAGCTATGGCTTTAGTGGATGGAACTACAATAGTTCTCGGAACTTCAATGGTCTTAGCGGGGCCTCATCCTGCCGCATTCAATACCGTATATCTTGCTTCGGTACTAAGACCAAAAGCAAAAATAGCTTCATTTATCGGTTCTTACGGCTGGGGTGGTAATCTTTTCGGTAAAATGGCGGAAATGCTTGCTCCATTAAAGCTTGATGTTATTGAGCCTATTATGGTTAAAGGTAAAGCTAAGGCTGATGATTATCTCAAATTGGATAATATGGCAGAAATAATATATTCTAAACATAAGGAATTAGGGTTAATATAACATTAGGAGAAAAGCAATGAGAAGCGATGAGATAAAACAAGGAATACAAAGGACTCCGCACAGGTCTTTATTATACGGCACGGGAGTAAGTGAAAAACAAATAAATAGAAGATTTATAGGAATAGCAAGCAGTTTTAGCGACTTGGTTCCGGGACATTGCTCAATGCGTGATATAGAAAGACAAATTGAAAAAGGTATTCATACGGGCGGTGGTCAGGCTTTTATATTTGGTGTGCCTGCTATATGTGACGGTATTGCAATGGGGCATAGCGGTATGAATTATTCACTGCCTTCAAGAGATTTGATTGCCGATTGTGTTGAATCCGTTGCAAATGCTCATAAATTAGACGGACTTGTTTTATTAACAAACTGCGATAAGATTACTCCCGGAATGATAATGGCAGCGGCAAGGCTTGATATCCCTTCTATTGTTGTTACGGTAGGTCCAATGTCGGACGGCAAATGCCATAATAATACCTTAACGATGATTAAAGGTACTTTTGAAGCCGTAGGTAAGTTTACAAACGGTGAAATAGACGAAAAAATGCTCAAAGAAATGGAAATAACGTCTTGTCCGACGGCAGGTGCTTGTCAGGGCTTGTATACGGCTAATACCATGGCTTGTTTAACGGAAGTTATGGGAATGAGTCTGCCGGGATGTGCCACATCGGCTGCAGTTAGTGCTAAGACCAAGAGAATTGCCTTTGATTCGGGTGTAATTATAAATGAACTTATAGAAAAAGACATCCGCCCGTCTTCAATTATAACTAAGGATTCCATTAGAAATGCCATAATTGTGGATTTGGCGTTAGGCGGTTCTACAAATTCTATTTTGCATTTGCTTGCTATAGCAAATGAAGCAGGGGTTGATATAACATTAAAAGACTTTGAAGAATTGAGTTTTAAAGTCCCTCAAATTATAAAATTAGACCCTTCTGCAGCTAAAACAATGACGGACTTGGATAATGCGGGAGGTATCCCTGCCGTATTAAAAACCATATACGGAAATATAGCAGAGATGAAAGATACAAAAGGGGTATCGGGCTTAAAACTGTCTCAAATAGCTTCAGCTGATATTTGGTGTGACAATGAGGTTATAAGACCAATATCAGATCCGATAACTTCAAATCCCGGACTGGCTGTATTACACGGAAATCTTGCGCCTGACGGTGCCGTTGTAAAAATATCGGGTGTCGAAAAAGATTGTCTTGAATTTACGGGTAAAGCCAAGACCTTTGACAGTGAAGAAACGGCAATGCAGGCTATTATGGATGATAAAATTAAAGCAGGTGATGTTGTCGTTATTCGATATGAAGGCCCTAAAGGTGGCCCCGGTATGAGAGAAATGCTCTCTCCCACTTCTGCAATTGTAGGTAAGGGCTTAGGCAGTAAAGTTGCTTTAATAACGGACGGAAGATTTTCAGGCGGCACAAGAGGTTTATGTATAGGTCATATTTGTCCTGAAG
>CANQCO010000068.1 GCA_947589705.1 Candidatus Gastranaerophilales bacterium | reverse complement strand
GAATCGGAGCAGGTATGCCTTTTACACCCCTTTTTACACAACATTGATTTTCGATTTCATGTGTAACTTGCATTATTACCTCCTGTTTTATTTGTAATTCTTATTACTCTAACCTACTGATTATATGAAAATTATATTATAAAAAAATTAAGCATGCCTACGGGTTACCAAGACTAAATATATTATAAATCTCTTCATCCGATAATTCGGTTATAACTTTTTCACCCTCAAATACCGCAAGGTTAACAAGTTCTTTCTTTTGCTTAATCATTTCATCTATTTTTTCTTCAAAAGTTCCTATAGTAACAAGCCTGTGTACCATAACATTTTTATCCTGACCAATACGGTAGCTTCTGTCTGTAGCTTGTTCTTCAACTGCAGGATTCCACCACAGGTCATAATGTATAACATTTGTTGCGGATGTTAAATTAAGTCCAGTTCCCCCTGCCTTTAATGATAACAGCATTATTTTTTGGTCGGGATTTGTTTCAAACTCATTAAGCATACTCTGTCTTTGATTCGTATTTAATGAACCGTGGAAAAACAAAGGCGATATGTTTAATTCATTATGTATTATGGTTGAAAGTATATTCCCCATTTCTTTATACTGTGTAAAGGCAATAACTTTTTCTCCGTTATCAAGAATTTGAGAAAGAAGCGAAATAAATTTTTCTGTTTTCCCTGAAACATCCTTTGTCATTTCTCCGTATTTTAAATATTGGAACGGGTGATTGCATATTTGTTTTAATGCCGTTATAAGCTTAAATATGATACCTCGTCTGTTAATCCCCTTTTGACCTGATATATCGGTCATTAAAGTATTTAAAGTCTTTTCATATAGTGCTGCCTGAGTTTTTGTTAAATAACAATATTCATCAAGCACCATTTTTTCGGGCAGGTCGTCAATAATTGTTTTATCCGTTTTTAAACGCCTTAAAACAAACGGAGATATTGACAGCTTGAGTTTATCCGCCTGCTCATACTGCTTGAATCTTTCTATGGGTATTGCATAACATTTTTGAAAATCTCTTATGGATCCTAAATAACCTTTATTAATAAAATCAAATATACTCCAAAGTTCGGTTAATTTATTTTCAACGGGAGTACCTGTCATGGCAATCTTAATATCCGATTTCAATGCTTTAACGGCAGCAGTTTGTGAAGTGTCGGGATTTTTAATATTTTGCGCTTCATCTACCACAACCATCCCCCAATTTGTCTTTTTTACTTCCTCTATATCTATACGAAGTATTGCAAAAGTCGTAATCAAGACGTCAGCTTTTAAATCTAACTGCCTTTCTGGACCATGGTATGAGCTTGCTTTTAAAGATGGTGCAAACATATTTAATTCTTTTATCCAGTTACCCATCAGAGTTGTAGGACAGATTACAAGAACGGGGTCTTTTAATTTCCCTTCTTCTTTAAGTTTTAATATAAGACTTATAACCTGAATTGTTTTACCCAATCCCATATCATCAGCTATACAAGATCCAAACCCTTTTGTAGTATTTGTATAGAGCCACTTTAACCCGCCGACTTGATATGGTCTTAATACACCCTTTAACCCCTGAGGCGGAGTTACTTCCACCGTCTTTCCTATATCTTTTACAATATTGGCAAATGCCTCGTCATAATCAAATTCATATTCGTTTAAATGACCAGAAAATGCGGCATGCAGCATTTCCATTCTTGTTATTTTATCTATTTTAGGATTTTTTAATTTGTTTATTATAGCTTGCGCTTCATTTTGGTCTATCAGAATGTATTTATTTTTAAACTCTATAATACCGTTCGCGTCTTTAATAAGCTTTTCAAATTCATCAACAGATATTTTTTCATCTCCGATTGCAACCTGAAAAGAAAAATCAAAGATACCTGCTAAACTTATGTTTCCGCCTTTTCCATTTAATATTTCAGCAACCTCCTGTTCTCTTGAAGTCTTAATTTTAGCGTTTATAGAGGCTCTTGGAACAACAATGTTTCCAAAATTAGGCGGGAAGTTTATATTTATGCCTGCTTTTGTTAAATAATAAGCAGTATGTATCATTAATTTATAAACATCATTTAAAGATAAATATAATTTTAAATTCTCCTCATCTTCAAATAAAGTTTCTAATTCTTTATAGTACCTTAGGGCATAATTTAACTGCTTTTCTACAATATTAACCAAATATGTATTATTATAGCCCCAGTAAGTACCATCTTTATATATATCCAAAAGCGGTTTAGGGGGTTCTTTTTCATTCAGTTTCTCATCATTTGACTTAACCGAAATAGTCAAAATAAACTTATCTTCTTCCAATTTTTCAATATCTAATTGCGGGCTTACTGGGTATTTACCTATATGGATTTCATCAAGCCACTCTGATATTGCTTCTGCTAAATCAAGAGAGCGGATATATCTTTTGTTATTAACGGGTTTTAAAAAATATATTGAAGAAACTATATCTTTAAATTTATATGCCTTAAATTTCAGGAATCTAAATATAACATAATTAAGATAATCTTCAATAAGAACGTCATGAACATGCTTTATATCGGATAACTGTGCATAATCAAGCGAATATACCTCCTGAATGGAATCTTGCAATAAATCATTAGCTGCAAACATTTCATAAGATATATGAAAAAGATTATCTGTTTTATTTACTTTGGGCATAAAATACATTTTTTCAACAGTTTTTTTAACAAACTGCGTTAAAATATTTAAGATTTTAAATGACTCTGAAACCTGCTCGTTTTCAACAATTGAGTCAAATCCCGAAAAATATTCCCAAATAATTTCAAGTGGGATAATATATCCTATTTTATCAACTTTTTCTCCGTTTTCTTCAATGGTATATGAAGTAGTAGAAAACCTATACATTGACCCTTTTGACTTTAAATAAAAATCAAAATTGTTTGTAGGTGTTACAAAAACCTTAATTTCTTTACCGTCTTTAAAAATCCAAAACTTAGTATTTTTAATAGGTATACTTGAATTTTGAAAAGTAGATGCAAATTCATCTTCCACAAGCTGATAAATTGTACTTATCATCAGTCTGAAATCTTTTTTCTCACATCCGACGGGATTCTCCGTCAAATTATGAAACATATCATCTATATTATTTTTTTTAAAAGAAAAAGCAAATTTATTATTTATAACTGTTTCGGATGTCATATTACCTCTATTCATAACCTTTTGCTATTATAACTCAAAAATAAAAAAGTTTATTTGTTTTTATAAAATATGCTATTATGGTTTAGTTAATGCGGATATTAAGATAGGAGTTATTTATGAAAAAAACCATATTGGCTTTGTTTATGAGTGTTATTTTGGCTAGTAGTGTTTATGCTACTGCAATGTCTGATTATGAAGTAGGCAGACAAGCATTTGAAGAAAAAAATTACACTAAAGCTATTGAATTATACCAAAGTGCTATTAAACAAAATCCTAAGTACGCAGAAGCATATTATGCTCAGGGTGAAGCGGAAATGGAATTGCAGCAGTTTGATAATGCAATAACTTCATTTAAAAAAGTAATCACCCTAAAACCAAAATCAGCAGACGGATATTACGGCAGAGGCGCAGCTCTCGCAGCTAAACAAGAATGGGCAGAAGCAAGAAAAGATTTAGATATTGCGGTTAAATATGACCCGAATAACTATGAAAAATATGAAGCAAGAGCTTTAGTTTTATATGAACTGAAAGAAAAACCCGCAGCTTATGCTGATATTGAAAAAGCTATATCTCTTGCTCCTGATGAACCAACACCATATCGTTTAAGAGCTTTATGTAAACTCGGTGATCTTAAGTTCCGTGAAGCAAGAAAAGATTTCAGCCTTGGTAAAAAAATTGAAAAAGCAAAGAAAAAAGCTGAAAAACAGGCAGCAAAAGAAGCTAAAAAAATTAAAAAATAAAAAAGCGGCATTGCCGCTTTTTTATATATCCACAACTATACTATCATACAACTCATGATATCCTTCATTTATAGCTGTACATATAGTAGGGTTATGTGAATGTGTAAGTCCGCTTTTTCTTGCATAAGATTCAAAATATTTAACAAGTTCAAATATTTTGGTAATTTTTTCTTTATCGGTTCTGTTATTTTTATACCATTCCATTTCAAGGTCTATAAGAACATGATTAACACCTGATTCTTTTGTCTTATCAATAAAATCTTTTATATCTTGAACTCTATCATTAACATTTGGAATGATTATATATTTTAAATGAAGCATATCCTTTTTTTTGTTTTGCGCTTGAGCGTATTTTCTTATATTACTCCATACATCATCAAACTTATCTACACATTTTATTTTATAATAAAGCTCTTTAGTTCCGCTATCGGGAGAAATCACAAGATTACAAGCATCGTTTTGTAATGATCTTTCTATAGCTAGGCTATATTTAATCCCTGACGAATGAATTCTGATGTTATTAAAACATTTATCAATAAACAAATTCAATATTTTTTCAAATTCATGATTTAAAACTGGTTCACCTCCTCCAAATTGTATATTACAATCGGAAGTTATTATTTTTTTCTTTATATTTTCTTTTATAAAATCATATATAGGAATATCTGGGATTTTATTAAAATATTTTTTTTTGTTGTGTGTATAACAGTATATACAATTAGAATTACAGGATGTATTAGTGCTTATAGCCATATTTTTAATTTTGAATTGTTTTAACCAATTTTTTTTCTTTAGTTCAAAACATCCCTTGCATCTGTCTTCAATAATACCTTTTCTGAAATTTTTTCTGGATTTATTTTTCTTTTCTAAAAAATCCTTAAAATTATATTTCATTTCAAAGTCAAGTCTAGAAACAGGAAAATCATTTGCATTTGAGTGAGCATACATACAACAATGATATAATCCCGAAAGATTGAAATGAATTCCGTATTCAAGCCACTCACAGCTTACATATTCTTTGTTTCTTTTAAGAAAATCAAACAAAATTACTTCCTTTATAAAAATAATTATATTACATAATACATCATGATAAAATAGTACTCAGGAGAAATTATGAGATATAAAAGCTGTCATTTAATAGAGCATGGTATTTCAATTAATGTAGATTCCATTCAGGCATGCTGCCTTTCAAGAGAATTTAATAAAGGGCAGCTTCCTATAATTGAAAAATATGAAAATAATAAAATCAATTGGGATGAATTATTTGAAATCAAAAGAAGACACAGAAAACACCAGTCGGTTATGGATTTAAAATTCTGTGAAGGCTGCTATAACTTAAGAGAAGAAGACTGGGATAATGAAGATTATATTTCATACATTAATTTTGACCATTGGAGTCAATGTAATTCCAATTGTATATACTGCGGGGTCCAAAGTTATAAGCCCAAAACAAAAAATAACGTTTTAAATGCCATTAAAGAATTAATAAAACAGGATAAATTTAAAAATACGGGGGAAATAACGTTTCAAGGCGGAGAACCTACAATTTTAAAAGAGTTTGAAAATTTACTTAAACTTTTTGTTAAACAGGGTTCAAAAGTCAGGATTCATTCATCCGGAATTTTATTTTCAAGAGCAATAAAAGAAGGACTTAAAAAAGGAGCTGTCAGTGTTGTTATTTCACCTGACAGTGCAGATGAAAATACATACAAAATAATAAAAAGAGTTAATAAATCAAAACAAGTTTGGGATAATATAAAACATTACCGTAAAAACCTGAAAGGCGGAAATGAAAACCTTGTAAAAGTTAAATATATTATTATTCCGGGGATTAATGATAATTTTGAAGAAATTAATTTATTTTTAAACAAAATAAAAGAACTTGATATAAAAAGTATAATTTTAGATATTGAATATACTTATGCAAACAAAAATATAAATGCAATATCGGAGCACGTATATATTTTAATGGATTATATAGAGCATTTTGCAGGTGAAAATAATATTAATTATGAACTTTATGACTCGGCAAAATACGCTGTTAAAAACAGAAAATTTGAAAAAACGACTGATTTTTCAAAAGAAATATTTGATAAATTAAAAAAAGAAAATATTGATAATAATATTAAATATTAACTCTGCCCGTTTTTTCAAATTCCTCTTTTATTGGAGTAAGCTCCCAATATTTTGTTTTTATTTTCAACGGAGCCGTTTGAATATATAAAATATCATTAGTTTTATCATAATATGTATGCTCAATATCATCAAAACAGTATTTTGAATAATCGCAATAATTTTTGGATGGTACTATAATTTTATCTTTAACATAATTATCAATTAAAAATATTGACCTTTGTATCACACCAAAACAAGTATTAAATTTGAGAAAACTATATTTAGTTAAATCTTCATCAGGAATTTTAACAACAACTTGTTTTGAATTATTCAAAAGATTTTTTAAATAATTTTCATACTTAGCGAATTCAAAACAGGTATTAATTTGCCATAACAAGTTTAATACTCCAAAAACACAAGCTGTTATCAAGAGATTTGAATAAAAATAATTATCTAATTTTATTTTAAAGTAATCTAATGCCAAAATAGATATAATAACAGGGAAAATAAACCACAGAGCATAACTGTAATTTTGAAGTTCTATTCCGGGATCTGGAATGAAACCGCTTATTTTATACAAAGATAATAAACAAATAAAAATATATATAAAACCGATAAAAAGATTTTTAAACCCTAACTCTTTCTTTATAAAAAATAAAATAAAAACAGCAATTAAAGCAAACAAAAGAATCAGCATATTTCCATGAAAAAGAGTCCGAAATGAAATTAAAAAACCTCCAATCCATTGATTAAGACCTTCTAAAGCATTACACATTCCGTTATAACTAAGCCATAAGGTTTTTAGAACAGTATATACCGAAGCAAAAAGCAAGGAAATGCTTATACCGATTTTTAACAAAGAGGAGGTATATGTATTTTTGTATTTTTTTAAATATAAAATTGTATATAAAAATATAATGGGTCCAAAAATGATCGTAGTCTCAAATGCTTCATAAAGACATATAATGATAAAAATAATCGGTATAATATCTTTCGCACCAAGTTTTTCATAAGAAAGTAAATAAGATAATATAGCGAAATAAAACAATATGGCGATATGAATTTCTCGTATTGCCCATATCGCATTGGGAATTGAAAACAAAGCATAAAATAAAAAACATATTACGGCAATATCGTATCTTTTTGTCCTTCTTGCTATACAATAATTCATTATCAATAACAATAAATGAACCAAAAAATAAGAGGAAGAAAAAGCCTTTAAATAATAAATTATCGGTAAATTACCGTTCAATTTCAAGAAAGTATTAAAAAAAAGAGCGACCAAAAAATTATCAGCAAATCTGGCTCTTGTATCCATAAAAATTAAAAATTTAGGATTGGTATCGTCATAAGAAAAAAACATCCCAAAAAATAAACTTGGAATATCAAAAAATAAACCGAGAGAATATTTAAAATATAAAATTATAAATATTACAAAAAATAATAAAAATATACCTATCCATAATTTATTTTTTACAAAATAATCATTCATATAATACAAATAATAACAAAAAACAAAAAAATGAAAAGTATACTTGCTTATGTTATAATCTAATTGTTTTGGAGGAAAAACATGATAAGTAAAGAAGATGTAAAGCACGTAGCGAAACTTGCGAGATTAGAACTTACAGAAGAAGAAACTGAAAAATATTCAAAACAACTGGGTGATATTTTAAAATATGTAGAACAAATGAATGAAGTTGATACAACTGGTATTGAGCCTATGCCGCATGCTATCCCCGTCTACAATGTTATGAGAGAAGACGTTGTTAAATATGAACATACAAAAGAAGAAATGATGTCTAATGCCCCGTTTGAAGAAGACGGATTTTTCAGAGTACCCAAAATAAATTAAGGAATTGAGGAATTAATGAGCACAAAATATATATTTGTAACGGGAGGTGTTGTATCTTCACTCGGGAAAGGAATAGTTGCAGCTTCATTAGGAAGACTTTTGAAGGCAAGAGGATTCAGCGTTGTAATACAAAAATTTGACCCTTATATAAACGTAGACCCCGGAACAATGAGCCCGTTTCAGCATGGTGAAGTATTCGTAACTGATGATGGGGCTGAAACGGATTTGGATTTAGGTCATTATGAAAGATTTACCGATACAAATCTGGGGCAGATTAATAATGTAACATCGGGCAGCATATATCAAACTGTTATCACAAAAGAAAGACATGGCGACTATTTAGGTGCAACCGTTCAAACAATTCCTCATATAACAAATGAAATTAAATCAAGAATTAAAAAGGCGACCCAGCAATTTAAACCCGATTTTCTTATTGCGGAAATAGGGGGAACCATAGGTGATATTGAAAGTTTGCCGTTTATTGAATCAATAAGACAATTTAGAACAGAAGCGGGTTTTGGAAACAGTATATCAATTCACGTAACACTTCTTCCATATCTGCCGACATCGGGTGAATTAAAAACAAAACCTTCTCAGCACTCCGTTACCAATTTAAGGAGCTACGGGATTCAGCCTGAAATTTTGGTATGTAGAACGTCTAAACCCATACCGAAAAAAGAAAAAGAAAAACTGGCACTCTTTTGCTCGGTTCCGAAAGACGCTATTATAGAATGCCGTGATATGAAAAGTATTTATGAAGTTCCTTTGGCGCTTGAAGAACAGAATATGGCTTCTGTTGTTCTTCAAAGACTGTTTGTACAAGAAAAACAGCCTAATTTAGAATCTTGGAAAAATTTGGTTTATAAAATAAAAAATCCTCAAAAAACAATAAAAGTAGCAATAGCAGGTAAATATACAAAATTATCCGACGCTTATATATCTGTTGTTGAATCTTTAAAACACGCAGGATACAACTATGACGCACAAATTGATATTAAATGGATTAACTCGGAAGACTGTATTGACTATGAAAAGGCAAAAGAAGCGTTAGCTGATGTGGATGGACTTGTAGTCCCTGGGGGATTCGGTATAAGAGGCATTGAAGGTAAACTAAACGTTATTAGATACGCAAGAGAATATAATCTTCCGTTCTTAGGTTTGTGTCTCGGTATGCAGTGCGCAGTTATTGAATATGCAAGAAATGTTGTAGGACTTAAAGGTGCAAATTCTATGGAATTTGATGAAAATACAAAATATCCCGTTATAGATTTAATGACCGAACAAAAACACGTAGAAGGCTACGGCGGCACAATGAGACTGGGACAGTACGAATGCCAGATACAAAAAGGTACAAAGGCAGAAGCCGTATACGGAGTTACAAAGATATTTGAACGCCACCGCCACAGATATGAAGTTAATAATGAATACAGAAAACAAATATCTGATGCAGGATTGGTATTTTCAGGCTTGTCCCCTGACGGAATGCTTTGTGAAATAGTAGAACTTCCGAAAAATGATTGGTTTGTTGCATGCCAGTTCCATCCGGAGTTTAAATCACGTCCAGAACATCCGCACCCGTTATTTATGGGATTAATCAATGCTGCAAATAAAAGGACAGACGTTAAAAATAAAGAACTTACAAAAGTATAAAATAAAAAAGCCCTTTAAAAAGGTTTTTTTTAATACATTTTATCTAAATCTTTAGATTTTTTGCGCCAATCTTTTATAACTTTAACCTGTAAATCAAGATAAACCTTTTTATTTAAGGTAAATTCAAGTTCTTTTCTCGCTTCAGTACCAATTTTTTTAAGCAATGAAGCGTTTTTACCTATAATAATTCCTTTTTGCGTTTCCTGCTCAACTATAATCTGAGCGCAAATGCTGTCTATGTTTTCTTTTTCTTCATAGCTGTCTATAATAACTGCAACGCTATGTGGAATTTCATCATGTGTATAAAGAAGTATTTTTTCTCTGATAAGTTCCCGTGCGATATTTCGCATTGTTTCATCGGTTATGATCTCATCATCATAGACTTTTTCGCCTATAGGAAGTTTTCTTATAATGTTATTTAAAAGAGTATCAAAATTTCTGCCTGTTTTAGCCGATATTTTTACGCAGGGATAATTTTTTTCAAACAATGTTTTATATGTTAAAAGATTTTCTTCTCTTTTATTGAAATCTTTTTCTAAATCGTATTTATTAGCAACAATAATCATTTCTCCGTTATACTGTTTGAGGACATTTCCAACAATCCATTTATCTCCTCTGCCTGCGGATGTTGAACCATCCACGACAAAAAGCACTAAATCAACATCAGGAACTGCACTTTTTGCTTCTTCTACAAGACATTCTCCGAGTTTATCAACAGGTTTATGAAGCCCTGGTGTATCAACAAAAACTATTTGAGCTTCAGCGGTTGTTAAAATACCGTTAATTCTTCTTCTTGTTGTTTGAGCTTTATTTGTTGTTATTGCTATTTTTTGACCTATTAATCTGTTTAAAATAGTCGATTTACCGACATTAGGTCTTCCTATAATTGCAGTATAACCGAATTTATAATGTTTCATTGGTCTCTATTGTTTCTTCATTCTGCTCCGTTTCAACAAACGGAGTATCTTTTTTCATAATAACTCTTGAAATTCTTATACCGTCAAGCTCTATAACCTCAAATGAAAGATTCTTATCTTCTACTTTATCTCCTATCTCGGGTTCTCTTCCGATAAGCCCAAAGACGTAGCCTCCGATTGTTTGAAAATCCTCACTCGGTATATCTAAATCATATTTTTCGTTAATATCTTCAATATCCATTTGAGATGAAACATTTAAAGTATTATCATCAATCTTAATAAGCTCTGGAGTTGGTGCTTCATCAAATTCATCATAGATTTCGCCGACTATTTCTTCTAAGATATCTTCAACAGTTACTATACCTGCGATTCCGCCATGTTCATCCACAACAGCCGCAATTTGATTCTTTTTGGAAGTAAAATCGTTTAATAAATCACTTATAAATTTATTTTCCGGAATTATCATTATTTCACGCGCCAGTGACTTAATCTCAAACCCTTCTTTTTCATAAGTTTTATCTCTTAATGCTCTTAGAGCGTCTTTTGCATTTATAACACCAATTAAATTATCGACCGTATCTTCATAAATAGGGATTCTTGTATGTCCCGATTCAATAATTAAATCTATTAAACTGTCGAGATTTTCCTCGGCGTCAACAAAAATAACCTTGGGTCTTGGCACCATTATTTCTTTTACGACAGTCTGCGCAAAAGAATAGAAATTAGAGAGCATATTTGCTTCTTTATCATCAATAACTTCTATTTTTTCGCCTTCCTGAATTATTTTGTCAAACTTATCTTCCCAATTTTCTTCTGCATCATTTGAATCTATTTCAACTGAAACGTGAGAAATATTATTAAAATGTTCTCTTATACGTCTTTCGACCATTTCTGTAATATCATCAGCCTCTTTAACCTGAATTTCAGGGTCAACTTCAATTTTAATATTAACTATTAAACCTGATGTTCCCATATTCATTGTTTTTAATTCTTTTACGCAGCTGACGCAGTGAAGATTTTCTGTTATTTGTTTAATTATTTCTTCTACCTGAGGCTCTGCCGATAAACCTGTCAAAAGGTTTACATTGTTCTTAAGCATATATCCCGCTAAGAAAAGAAGCATTGAAGCGATGATTCCCGATGCGATACCGTCAGGAATATGTGCAAGTTCTCTGGGTAGTGCAAATTTTGATATGGAAACGGCAATAAATGCCACAATTACACCCGTAAGTGCAACTACATCCTCGTACCAAACGTACTTTGTTGTAGGAGTACTAATTTTATGCACATACTTCATTGATTTTATAAAATCTACAATAGGATTTGAATGTTCTACTTTATATTCATCTAAAACAGCTTTAACTGCGCTATTTACAGCCCATCCTTCAAAGCAGATACTTGCAATAAGTATTAAAGCCAATATTTTATAGTGTGCAAGCAGCTGTTCTACTTCATGGGTATTATTAAATAACTTATCATAAG
>CANQCO010000067.1 GCA_947589705.1 Candidatus Gastranaerophilales bacterium | reverse complement strand
AAATGAGCTGGGTTATACTTCAAGGGCGCCAAAATGGGCGACGGCATTTAAGTTTCCGCCCGAAGAAGTATGGACAAAACTTGAAGATATTGAGATAAGTGTCGGAAAAACAGGTGCTGTAACTCCAATAGCCGTTTTAACTCCTGTACAGCTCGCAGGTACTATTGTTAAAAGAGCAAGTCTGCATAATTTTGATGAAATTAAAAGGCTTGGTATAAATATCGGTAATGAAGTATTGATAAAAAAAGCAGCAGAAATAATACCAAAAGTAATAAGGAAACGTGAAAATGAGGATAAAGGAGTATTTTTAGCTCCTAGCGTTTGTAAATTTTGCGGTTCTAATCTGGTAAAGCCCGAAGGGGAAGCTATATTATACTGCCCAAACACAACAAATTGTCCCGCTCAAATAAAAGGAAGAATTATTTATTGGGCGTCTAAAGAAGCAATGGATATTGATGGTGTTGGTGAATCCCTTGTAGAAAAGTTATATGATGCAAAACTAATTGAAGATTTTGCTGATTTATATAAACTAACCGTCCAAGATTTAATGAAGCTTGATTTAATAAAAGAAAAATCATCAGATAATATATATAATGCAATACAAAACTCTAAGAATCCAACGATGACAAGATTTTTGACTGCATTAAGCATAAAATTAATAGGAAAAGAAACTGCAGACTTAATTGCAAATGAATTTCCTGATTTAGAAAGTATAATGAATGCTGATATTGATAGTCTTGTTAAAATTGACGGAATAGGAGATAAAGCGGCAAAAAGTATTGTAGAATTTTTTCAAAACGACTACAATAAAAAAATATTACAAAAACTTAAAGATTATGGAGTAAATCCAAAAGGAAGTTCCGTAGTAAAAGAATCTGATATTTTTGAGGGAAAAACTTTCGTTATAACGGGAACACTCTCTAAACCAAGACAATTTTTTGAAGAGAAAATCAAAAAATACGGTGGAAAGGTATCCTCAAGTGTCAGTAAAAAAACATCTTATGTACTTTTAGGAGAAAATCCGGGGTCAAAATTTGACAAAGCTTCTTCTTTAGGTGTTATAATACTAAGTGAAAGGGATTTTGAAAAATTATTACAGGGTAATGAGTAATATGAATAAAAATTTTAGAATAATTACAATAAACGGTGTCAGAGGAATATTTGCGGCTATTTTTGTGGTAATAGGACTTATCGCAGGGTTCATAATCTCTCCCGGCTGGGTTTGTATGAAGTTATGGAATTTCATATTTTATCAATCAAATGTAGTTGCTATGATGAATCTTTTTCAGGGAATAATGTTATGGCTTATAGTTGCACTTTCTTTATATGCTTTAAATAACCGCAGAGCATTAATTGGATTTGGTTCATATCCTTATCCTACTTTAAGTTCCGAACAAATTAATGATATTATGGAACGTGCAAAAAAATCTGAAGCTAAAATTATAAAAGAATTTGAAGAGTTTAAGGCTAAATCTGAACTCTCTCAATCGTCTGATAATAAAGATGCGAATATAAATACGGATAATCAAACAGAAGATGTAAGGAAGTAATAATGAAAAAGTATTTTGTGTATGTTATTTTAAGTTTAATTTTATTTGGCGGGATATATGCAAAAGCAGAAGCAGAAGTAAAAAATTCCGGATATATTTCATTAAATGCTTCAAAAACAAAGGAAGTTGAGCCTAATTTTGCAAGAGTATCATTTGCTGTTGAAAATACCGCAGATACTGCTCAAAAAGCTGCAGAAAAAAATAATCAAGTTTCCTCTGTAATTATAAATGCACTTAAATCCGTTTCGGATTCATCTACTGATGTAATTAAAACAAATAATTTTTCTGTAAATCCTGTATATTCAACTTCTGCCGGAAAACGAGTAATAAAAAATTATATGGCAGTTAATTCTGTAACAATCGAAACAAAAGATACATCAAAAGTTGCTGTGTTTATTGATACAGCAATTAAAAATGGTGCAAACAGAACAAACGGTCTTTATTATTCCTATGAAAATGATAATGGTGTATGTCAGGATATTTATCCTTCCTTGCTAAAGGATTTAAGAGCTCAAGCTGATTCAATAGCAAAAGCTGCCGGAACTGTTGTTACAGGAGTAAAACAAATAGGAGCTTCATGTTCAACAAATATGGCTGTTTCAAACGGCAGATTTTATAGTGCCAAAATGATGATGGACTCAGCTAATGCGGAATCTGCTATATCGACTCCTGTCGAAGCAGGCAAAGTAAAGATTAATGTTTATGTTAATGCTGACTTCTATGTAAGATAGGTAGTATATGATTAAACCAAAAAAATCAGTTGAAAAAATGTCGGGTTATTTTGTTCCAATGTATGAAAAGGATTGGGATATTAAAATTGACAGTAACGAAAATAACTATGGACCTTCTCCCAAGGTTATTGAAGGTATTAAGAACATTGATTATAAAAATATAAGCTTTTACCCTTTTTATGGTGAATTATCACAAAAAATAGCTGATCATCAAGGTGTATCTATTGATAATGTTAAAGTCACAAACGGTGCAGATGAAGCTATTTCTGGAATTATTCAAACATATCTTGAAGAAGGTGAAGCTCTTCTTACTCTTGATATTTCTTTTGAAATGCCTGTTATATACACTCTAATCCAAGCAGGAAATATCATAAAAGTTCCTTTTAAAGAAAAATGGGAATTTCCTTATGATGATTTTATGTCTAAACTTGATGACATCAAAGTAAAAATCGTTTATATTGCTTCTCCGAATAATCCTACAGGCAATATTGTTGATAAAAAATATATTAATGATATTGCGGAAAAATATCCTGATAAAATTATTATTATTGATGAAACATACGCAGGATATTGCGGAATTTCAAATAAGGATTTGGTTAAACAGTATGAAAATGTTTTTATAGTAAAATCTTTTTCAAAAGATTTTGCACTTGCAGGGTTAAGACTCGGATATATCGTTAGCAGTAAAGAAAATATTCAAAATTTAAAGAAAGTTATATCTCCCTATAGTGTAAATGCAATTGCAATGAAAGCAGGAATTTTAGCACTTTCTGATATTGATTATTTTATAAATATCAGAAATGAAATTGAAGATTCAAAAAAAGAACTTAAAGACTTTTTTGAAAATTTAAATGCGAAAGTATATGACTCTTATGCCAATTTTCTGCTTATAGATTTTGGTCAAAAAGCTCAATACGTATATAAAAAACTCGAAAAGAAAAATATTTCGGTAAAAATATATAAAAAAGGACACCCGTTAGAAAATCATATAAGAATAACTATTCCGACAAAAAATGGTGTTGAGAAGATAAAAAAAGCACTTCAAATCAAACCAAATCTTGTTTTTGATATGGATGGCGTTTTAGTTAATGCATCAAAATCTTATAGGATTGCTATTGAAAAGACTTATGAAAAATATACTGGAAAAAAAATTAACCCAATTGAAATACAGAATGTTAAAAACATGGGCGGAATGAATAATGATTGGGATTTAACAAAATATTTAATTGAGAAAGAAGGAATATCAATTTCTTATGAACAAATGGTTGAGGCATTTCAAGAGTTTTATTGGAATGACGGTAAGGGATTGATTAATAATGAAGAACCTTTATTTGACCGTGAATTTTTTGAAAAACTGACCGAAAAATATAATCTTTCAATATTTACGGGAAGGTTAAAGCAAGAAGCTATGTATGCAATAAAAAGGTTTAACGCCGAAGACATATTCTATCCGATAATAACAACGAATGATATACCGCAGGGAAGAGAAAAACCTGATCCATACGGATTGAATTTAACAAAAATGATTACAATCGGAAAGGATTACTATTACTTTGGTGATACCATAGATGATATGAAAGCGGCGAGTGGAGCAGGTTATTATCCTGTTGGTGTTCTGCCTCCTCAGGATAAATCAGACGATTTGAAACAAAAACTAAAACAATTTGGCGCAAAGAAGGTTATTAATTCTGTAAATGAATTGGAGATTGAAAATGAGACAGTCCTGCAAAGTTAGAAAAACAGCTGAAACTGAAATTAAAGTTGATATTAACTTAGATGGGAACGGTAAATATAAAATTGATACCGGAATTAGATTTTTTAACCACATGTTGGAGCAATTTGCATGTCATTCAGGTTTTGATATAGATATTTATGTCAATTCACTTGATAAAGATAATCACCATATTGTCGAAGATGTTGCAATTACCCTTGGCGAAGCTTTTATTGAAGCATTGGGTGATAAAAAAGGTATAACAAGGTATGGTGAGAAAATTCTGCCTATGGATGAAGCATTATATCGGGAAGAGTATTTTCTAAAGTTGATGTTACGGTTAAAGATGAAAAAACATCTGATTTTGAAACTGTTATATTGCCTCATTTCTTCTCGAGTTTTGCGCAGGCTGCAAAAATGACAATTCATATTAAAATGCTCGACGGATTTGATACTCATCATATAATAGAAGCTGTTTTTAAATCTTTTGCAAGAGCATTAAAAACAGCTGTTAGCACAGATAACAAAAATATTGACAAAATACCCTCTACCAAAGGTGTATTATAACAGAGAAATAATCCCCTCCGCTGTTAATTGTGCTGAATTTTGATTTTGCCCCGTTACTATGTTGCAGCTTATTTCAACATGTTCACTCCAGGGGTTATCAGCTTTAAAATTTCCTCCCAGTTCTTTAATTTTATCTTCAAGTGAAAAAGGTATAAATTCTTGCATTTTAACAATTTGTTCTTCTTTATTCGTAAATGCCGTAATAAATTTATCTTTTAAAATAGAATTGCCGCAGGAATCTTTTGCCGATAACAGCCCTGCAATACCATGGCAGACTGCTGATATAACTTTGTCGTTATTGTACATATATTCAATGATTTCTTTTAATTTTTGGTTGTCAGGAAGGTCAAACATAGGACCATGCCCGCCCGGAATAAAAATCGCATCAAAATCTTTGTAATTTATATCTTCCAGTTTCAGAGTATTTTTTAGATGTTTTGCAGGTTCGTCCCATTCAACGGGGTTTGAGCAGGATAAACTGTTTAAATCAATAGGAGATTCTCCTCCAATGGGGCTTGCTGTTGTAATTTCATATCCCGTAGCTTCAAATATTAAATATGGAACGCTGAATTCTTCAAGCCAAACACCAGTTTGTATATCATCATTTATATCCGAAAAATTTGTTGTGACAAATAATATTTTCTTAGTCATATTAACCTCTTTTTTAAGAAGTTAACAAAAAGTTTTAAATATTATATCCGCCTTTTAGGCAAATTATGAAGCTTCAAAAAATTCACTCCAGAATTTTATTATTTCATAAGGATATTTTTTTAACTCAAAAGAAAAATAATCTTTTGGTCTGTATGGTCTTCTAAGGAGCTTCATTTTAGCTTCTTTAGGTGTTCTGTCAGCCTTTTTTTGATTACATTCTTCGCAGCAGGCAACTATATTTTCCCAAATATCAGGTCCTAACCTTGATTTTGGGAATACATGGTCAAGTGTTAATTTATCGGGCGGAAATTTTTTCCCGCAATACTGGCATACAAATTCATCTCTTACAAGTATATTTTCACGGCAAAAAGGAAGCTCTTTATATGGAACTGCCAGTTTATAAGTTAATTTTATAACTCGGGGTATTAATATATTATCAATTTTTATCATGTTCTCAATATCATTTAAAAGCCTGGCGTTAGTTGCTTTTCCTTTCATAATAAGTACTAATGCACGTTTCCAGCTGCAAATATTTATTGGTTTGTTGTCTTTATCAAGCAATAAAACTTTTTGCATATTAACTCCTACAATTGTAGTATTCCCGTTTTAAGTAAGGTCTAAACAAAACAAATGATGTTTATGTAATAATAAAGCTGTGAACAATAATTTATTTGAGATATTTAGAATATTTTTTATAATAGGAATCCAGCTTTTAGGAGGCGGATATGTTATTGTTCCGCTTTTAAAAAAATATCTTATTGAAGAAAGAAATTGGATAACAGAAGAGGAACTCATTGATTATTATGCAATGAGTCAGTGTATTCCAGGTATTATTGCAGGTAATATAGCAATATGCTGCGGCTATAAAATAAAAAAAACTTTAGGTGCTGTTATGGCTGTTGCGGGAATTATTGTGCCGTCTTTTTTATGTATTATTATTCTTGCAAATGTATTAATAAATGTTGTTGATAATGAAATAGTCCAAAACGCATTCTGGGGTATAAGAATAGGGGTAATAGTTTTAATTATAATTACAATTAGAGATATATGGTCAAAAAGTGTAAATTCAAAGTTCAGCTATGTATTATATTTTATAATATTGGCATGTTTACTGTTTTTGACATTATCTCCAGCTTTAATAATATTGCTGTCCGCTCTAATTGGAATAATTTATACAAAACTAAGAGGAGAGAAAAATGATTAAAATATATTTTCTCTTAGCTTATGAATTTATGAAAATAGGTGTTTTCGCAATAGGCGGAGGATATGCGGCACTGCCATTTTTGTATTATATTCAAGAGCAGTATAACTGGTTCAGCCTTGATGAACTGACAAATATGATAGCTGTTTCAAATATAACTCCCGGACCTATCGGTATAAACATGGCAACGTATACGGGATTTACAACTGCAGGAATTGTGGGTTCCGTAATTGCTACTGTTTCAATTGTATTTGTTCCTTTTTTGTTTTGTATATCTATAATGAAAATAATAAATAAATATAAAACATGCAGTTATATTAATGATGTATTTCTTGGTTTAAGACCTGCCTCTTGTGCTTTATTAACATCAATTGCATTAAAACTCTTATATACAACCTTATCGGATTCAAATAGTGCATTTTATTTCCCTTTAAAATTTGATATTTTATCAATTGTTTTATTTATTATTCTTTTAATTCCTTTTTCCTTTATGAGGAAGAATCCTTTATTAGTGATAGTATTTGGAGCTGTTTGCGGAATAATTTTAAAAACCTTATATTAAGAAATATTAACAAAATTATAAAATTAGTAAATTTACAAAACAGAAATGTTTTTATATAAATGTGGGTAGATAAAGGTTAATATTTTATAGTGGAGGTTAGTTATGACAGTTGGTTTTCAAAATGGAAGTTATATGAATGGCGGTGTAACAGCAAGTGCATTTACAAATAGTGGAACGATTACTGCCGCAGATTTGTATGATACTGATTATTTAGATAATAAATATGATTACAATGATACAAAAGAAGGATATGAAATAGAATATGCAGGCAGAGATGCTGCATTAAATTCTAAAATTTCAAATATTTGTACATATCTTGAAAATGGCAGAGAAGATAAAGCATTGAGTGCTTATCAAGAATTATTAGCTGAAATTTCATCACAGGAAAGATATGCTCAAATTTCACAAAATGATTCTCAGTTAAAGGCAATAGCAAAACAATTAATAGAATCCCATTTAGATGAAGGTCAAACTCTTGAAGAATATATAAGAGCAAATACAGCAAACAGTTTTGAAAGAGGTTTTGAAATCAATTGGGACGGTGATAAATATCAAGAAGAAGATTTATTAAAAGAAATATGTGATCTTGATGAAACAACATCAACAGACGGACTGAAAAAAGCAGGCGGTGTTGCATGTAAAGTTCTCGGTGTTGTTGGTGCTGTAGCTGCAGGTATATTATGCCCTGGACCCGGTTGGGTAGGATTGGCTGTTGGCGCTGCCGGTGTTCTTGCAAATGTCTTCCGTAAATAACATATAAAACCTATATAAAATTTAACCGAAACACAATAATAAAAGGCGGAAATTATTTTCCGCCTTTTTCGAGTTCTTTTATTTTTTCTTTTAAATCTTCAATTTCGTATTTTAAACGGTTTAACTGGCATGTAATAGGATCCGGGATTCTATTGTGCATTAGCTGACCTTGAATTAACAATTTTTGTTTAACAATACGTCCTGGGACACCTATTACTGTAGAATTTTCAGGAACATTATCTATAACAACGGAACCTGCCCCTATTCTGGAATTGGAACCTATTTCAATGTTGCCTAAAACTTTAGCACCTGAACCGACAACTATATTATCGTGCAGAGTTGGATGACGTTTCCCGTGTTCATTACCTGTTCCGCCAAGTGTTACTCCCTGATATAATAAGACATCATCACCTATGACAGTAGTTGCACCTATAACAACCCCCATTCCATGGTCAATAAAGAATCTTCTTCCTATTCTTGCCGCAGGGTGAATATCTATACCAGTTAAAAATCTTGAAATGTTTGATATACATCTTGGTATTAAAGGTATTTTCCAGTAGTGAAGTTTATGTGCAATTCTATGCAGTATAAGTGCATGTAAACCGGGGTAACATAATAATACTTCAATAATATTTTCTGCTGCCGGATCTTTTTCGTATATTGTCTGAATATCTTCTTTTATCTGTGAAAATACTTTTTTTATTAATCTCATTTATATGCCTTTTATGTATTTTCTTTTTCCGTATTGAATAACAACAGGAAGCATTGATTTCTCAATAATAAAAGCAGGATTTGTCTGTTTCTCGGAATTAATTTTTATTGCACCTGAAGCAGCTAAACGTTTAATTTCGCCTCTTGATAGTGATTTATCAAAATTTGATATAAAATCTATTAAAGAGATATTATCATTTATTTTTACTTCCTGAATATCATCGGGAATTTCTTTATGTTGAATGACTTTGATAAAATTATCCTGAGCTTCATCAGCTTTTTGTTTGCCGTTATACATTTCAGTAATTGTATAAGCAAGTTTCATTTTAATATCACGAGGATTTAATGTTTTTAAATCTTCTTCTATTTTCTCTAAATCTTCATTTGATATTTCTGTAAGAAGTGCATAGTATTTTATAATTAAATTATCGGAAATAGACATCAGCTTGCCGTACATATCTTTAGGAGAATCTGTAAGACTAATACAATGTTCTGGGAATGACTTAGACATTTTAACAATACCGTCAGTACCTTCTAAAAGAGGAAGCAGCATAACCATTTGGGGATTCTCTTTTCCGTATGCTGATTGTATTTCTCTTCCGAGCAGGTTGTTAAATCTTTGATCGGTTCCGCCGAGTTCAATATCAGCGTCAACTACAACTGAATCATAAGCCTGCATTAACGGATAGAAAAATTCATGAACACTGATTGGTCTATTTTCTGCATATCTTTTTGCAAAATCATCTCTTGTCATAATTTGAGCAACGGTAACTTTAGAAGCAAGTTTAAGCATATCAACAAAATTGAGGTTAAAAAGCCAATCGGAATTATTTCTTATTTCGGCTTTGTTAACATCAATAACCTTTGATATTTGGTCAAAGTATGTTTTTGCGTTTTCTTCAACTTGTTCTTTAGTAAGGCTGGGTCTTGTATCGGATTTGCCCGATGGATCACCAATCATTGCAGTGCCGCCGCCTACTATTAAGATTATTTTGTGTCCTAAATCTTGAAATTGTTTTATTTTTCTCATAACGACGGTATGTCCTAAATGCAAATCAGGTCTGGAGGGGTCCATACCAAGCTTTATTCTTAGCGGTTTATTTTCTTCTTTGGATTTTTGCAGTTTTAATGCAAGTTCTTCTATTCCGCCCGGTAGTACTTCTGCTCCTCTTGAAAGTATTTGTGCTTGCTTTAAAAATTCTTCTTTTACTTTTGTTATTTCCATACTTTATTCCTTATTGATTTTTTTTAATTATTGCAAAAACATGCAAAAAGCACAAAAAAAGTCCGGTAATTAACCGGACTTTTTATTGATTTTTTTTGAAACTATACTAATCTAACATTAGTAGCTGCACCTTTTTTAGTCATTTCGACTTTGCCTTCTCTTGCTAACCAGCCTAAGCCTAGTTCTGCAAAATTAGCTTTTAGGTCTAAATCTTTTTTCATTTTAGTAATGGTTGTTTCCCCATTTTCATTTAAATAGTTCCAGATTTGTCCTGCTGCTTCACCAATCATTTCCATCATTTATATCTCCTTCTTGTCCATGCTATTAACATTTTGTGCATGTGTAATATAATTAGTATAGAACAGTTTTTAAAGGATGTAAAGATAAAAATGCAAAAAGGAAAAGTTTGGAAATACTCAGATAATATTGATACTGATGTAATCATACCGGCAAGATATTTAAACACTTCATTGCCGGAAGAATTGGCTAAACATTGTATGGAAGATACAGATTTAATTTTTTCAAAAGAGGTTAAAAAAGGTGATATTATTGTAGCAGGTGAAAATTTTGGCTGCGGCAGTTCGCGTGAGCATGCTCCGATTGCTATTAAAGCGTCCGGTATTAGTCTTGTTATTGCGAAAAGTTTTGCAAGAATATTTTATCGTAATGCTATAAATATTGGTCTTGCTATTTTAGAACACGAAAAACTTCCTGATGAATGCAGTAAAGATGATGTTTTAGAATTTGATTTAACAAATGGTATTGTAAAAAATATCAATACAAATAAAGAGTATAAATGTACAAAATTTCCCGATGAAATACAAAAAATGATAAATTCGGGCGGATTAATCAATTATACAAAAGACAAATTAAAAATTTAATCTAGTGTCGCACTCTACCACCGACTGTCTTTAAATTACTTTAGCTTGCTCGTTTTGTAACCTTTTCAATACGTCACTCTCAAAATTTTACGATAAGCTACTTCGTGGCTTATCGTAAAATTTTGTTCGGACAAAATAATATTGTCATAGAAAATGTGATAATAATAGGATTTAAAAAAGCCCCATTAGGGGCTTTTTTTATTCAGAAACCGTTTCCTCTTCAACTTGTACATCAGTTCTTATTGATGCGTTTTTTGAAGAACTCATTTGTTTCTCTTTGAATTTTTTAACTTGTCTGCTTAATTTATCAGCAACCAAATCGATACTGGCGTACATAGACTCGGCACTTTCTTCAACTTTAACCGAACCTGATACAAACTTACATAATACTTCAGCTGTATGGCTTTGAGCAACGGAAGGATTTTTAATTACATTTAATACGATATCAATCGACTGAATTTGATCATAGTGATTAATAACCTTGCCTATTTTTTCTTTTGCATAAGCCTTGATAGCATCAGTAATCTCAATGTTACGCCCGTTCACATGAATGTGCATTTAATTTGCCTCCATAAAATATTTACTAGAATATTATACCCTATTCATGGCATGATTTAAACATGCCTGTAAAATTAGTTTTAAAAAGTAAAAATATATAATATAATTATATATGATAGTAATATAGGATAAATATGTTAGAGTATTCAATTGGAATAGATTTAGGCGGAACAAAAGTTTTAACCGCATTAGTAAATACAAAAAATGGTGATGTAGTTTCTTATATAAAAAAGAAGACAAAGAAAGACAAAGGACCTGAAAAGATTGTACAAAAAATAATAAATTCAATAAGAGATTTGGTCGAAGAGAATAAATTAAAAATAGAAAATATAAAAGATATAGGGATAGGTGCAGCCGGTCAGATAAATAGAGACAACGGAGTTATAATAAATGCGCCTAATCTTGATTGTTCTAATTTAAAAATTAAGGAAATAATAGAGAAAGAATTTAATAAAGAAGTATATCTGGCAAATGATGTTGAAATAGCTACGATAGGTGAGTTATATTTTGGTGCCGGCAAGGGTGAAAAGGATTTTGTATGTATTTTTGTCGGAACAGGTATAGGTTCAGGCATTGTACAAAATGGGCGAATCAGATATGGCAGTACGGGAACGGCAGGAGAAATCGGACATATAATAGTAGATATGGGCGGACGTTCTTGCGGATGCGGCGGATGCGGATGTTTGGAGGCTTATGCTTCAAGGCTGGCTATAGAGAAAAGAATAATCGGGGCATTAAAAAAGGGCAGAAAATCAGATATAGTTAACTATATAAAGGAAGATAAGCCTATAAAAACAAGTATGATTAAAGAAATTGGTTGGAGATATCTTTAGTGCAAAGTTTTTATAAATAGCAATAAATTG
>CANQCO010000066.1 GCA_947589705.1 Candidatus Gastranaerophilales bacterium | reverse complement strand
ATAAATAAACAAAAAACTTTTTCATAAATCTTCCTTTATGTTGATTTAATTATATCAAATTTTCATCGGGGGGGGGGAAGAGCTATATCATATAATTTTAATATCTTCCGTGAAAATGTATTGAACTGCAAGGGTAAGGTATAATTAAAAGCAGCGGGAAAAGTATAATATCCGCTATAAGCCAGGGAAGTGTATTTATGGTTTCTTTTCTGTTATATTCACTGATTTCTCTGTTTATCCGGTTGTTCATTTGCGCTTTTATGCTGCCGATGTTATTGTTTTCAGAATATTTTACATATTTAAAAGGAATAATTACTTCGTTATTTTCATTAATGATGCCGTAATTTCTTCCTTTTTGCGCTAAATATAAATTGTTTTCGGTATCTTTGGGTATAAATTCAAGTTCTATACTTTCTGTATCAACCTTATTCATATTATGAATCATTTCTAAAGTATCGTTTTCAAGAGGCATAATTGAATCATATATAAAAGGAACTTTTATTTTCCCGTTGTTATCAAGGATTCCCCAGCCTCCGTTTTTAGCCGTTATTTTGTCATAGTCGCTAAAATATACACTAAGTCCCGTTAATTTGCTTATAAGTAAATTTGAATCAGACAGGTCATAATTTTTTAAAAGCGGAAGCTCCTTCATTTGTGAATTATTGAATGCGTATAATTTATTGTCTTTCTTTAAAATGCCTTTTTGCGGATAATTTTTTACTTTTATTTGGGAATTTTTATTTATAAAATCGTATAATTGTGAAAGTGAATTTATTGAGGGTTTGTCTTTGTATTTTGGAATATTAATGTTTAAATACTGCTGTTCTTTACCCGTTTTGCAATCAAAAAGGCGCAAGTTGTCTTTTTGAGTTATTAAAAAGTAATTGTAATCATAAAAATCAAAGCTTTTATATTTTACGGTTAAATTATTATCATTAATTTGGAGTTCTTCATTAATTTTTACGGCATTAAATAAAACATTTCCGCTGTGATATTGTGAAGAATTGTTTAAAATTTCTGCTGCGGTTTGAAAAGCATTTGCCGTATTTGAATATTTGCTGTATAGAATTATGCTGTTTAATGGTGCGTATGTAATATTTAAGATTTTAGAAACTATTGAAGCTTCATCAGGGAAGATAATTTTTTTATATATCGGTTTTGTTACGGTTACTATGCCGTTATTAACTATAATAAGCCCCCATAAACTGTTTTGTTTATATTTTACGGCACCATTTTTAGGATAATTTTCAAATTTTATATTTTGAATGTAATTATTGTTTTCAAAATAATCACTAAAAAAATCATCATAAATTCCGTCAGGACTGTAAAGAGTTAAATATAATGGATTTTCGGCAGCTATTATAATTTTATTTTCAAATTTTGTTTTTCTTATTTTTTTATATTTTAAAGGAAGTATTACTCTTTTACTGTCTTTTTCAACCAAGCCGAACATATTATTATTTTCAAACGTTTGAAGGTTTGTTCTTCTTATATTCTTGTATTCTGCCTGAGCCGATACCTCAAGATAAGGACAAAATAAATTTATAAAGAAAAGCAACAAAAAGTATACAAAAATTTTTTTCAATCTTCTGCCTTATTTCTTAATCCCTTCAGTTATATTTTATAAAAATATACGGTAAAAATAAAGGCTTTTAACAAATTGTCTTTTTTTAATTTTTTGTTTTATAATTCTAAAAAAGTGAGAGAATATGTTAGAAACATTAACCGATTCAGAAAAAATAAAAGAAATAGTTAAAGAAACAAATCTGAAACATATTGCAATCATAATGGACGGAAACAGACGCTGGGCAAAATCTAAGTTTCTGCCTTCGGCTGCCGGACATAAAAAAGGTGTTGATTCTCTAAGAACGGTTATAAAAGCCTGTAAAGAGTTTAATATTGATTATTTGACCGTTTATGCGTTTTCAACCGAAAATTGGAACAGAGCTAAAGAAGAGGTGGATTTTTTGATGACTCTTTTAGCTAAAACCATTGAACAGGAAGTACCAGAGTTTAATAAAAACGATATAAAGTTAAGTTTTATTGGTGATAAAACATCTTTAAATGAAAATTTAAAAAAGATTTTGACTTATGGTGAAGATTCAACAAAAAATAATAAATCGCTTAACCTGCAAATAGCGTTTAATTACGGTTCAAGAATGGAGCTTACTAATGCGGTTAAAGCTATAGCAGAAAAAGTAAAACACGGGCAAATTGATATTAACAGCATTACGGAAGATACAATTTCTCAAAATCTATACACAAAAAATATCCCTGACCCTGATTTATTAATAAGAACGGGAGGGGAAAAGAGAATAAGCAACTATCTTCTTTGGCAGATAGCTTATACAGAGGTTTATATAACAAATACTTTCTGGCCCGAGTTTGACAGAAATGAACTCATTAAAGCTATTGAAGAATTTCATTTGAGAACAAGACGATTTGGTAAGTAATATGATAAAAATTATTATTGCAACTTCAAATCCGCATAAACTTGAAGAAATTAATGCAATTAACAGTTCAAATGATGTTGAGTTTGATGTAATAAAAGGCAGTTTTAATCCCGATGAAACGGGAAAAAGTTTTTTGGAAAATGCTATTATAAAAGCAAAAGAGGCAAGTAAAATAACAAAATCATATTGTTTGGCTGATGACTCGGGTTTATGTGTTGATATATTAGACTCAAGACCAGGAATTTATTCTTCAAGATATGCTCCTACTCAAAAAGAAAAAATAGAAAAACTCCTAAACGAATTAAAAAATATACCTAAAGAAAAAAGAACGGCTCACTTTACCTGCTCTATGGTGCTTGTAAATGGCGAAGGTGAAATATTACACACTCAAGAAGGCAGAGTTGAAGGATTAATAGATTTTGAAGCTAAAGGAACCAACGGTTTTGGCTATGACCCCGTATTTTATATACCTCAATATAATAAAACAATAGCGGAACTTCCTGACACTGTTAAGAATACGATTTCCCACAGAGCTAACGCCCTAAACCCCATGATTCAATGGATAAAAGAGAATTTGGTTTAGGCTTCTTTATCGTATTTTCTAAGCCCCGGAGCTTCATTCTTTCCTGTTTTCTTTGCTGTTATTGCATATTGAATTTTAGGTATTGCAAACCCGAGAGCAAACGCTGAAACACCTATTGCTACGGCTCTGAATCCCGCCGACATTATTAAGCTTTTTGTATTTATTTTCTTTATCAAATTTTCATCTATAATTCCGTTATTCTTTTCCGCCGATTTAACAATGGCACTCAAATATTGATCTATATTTTCTCTGAAAGAGGTAATTTTTTTCATTGGAATATATTTATAAGGGTTAGTAAGTGCTTCACCAAATCGGCTCTTATAAACAGATTGCATAAACTCGGGTGTATTAATGCTTCCCTGCTTTAATACATCCATAACCTGCTGCCTAGTAAGAACTTCTCCGACACCTGATTTAACAGGCTGCAATTTTGCCATTTCTTGTGCTTTCTGAAGCAGATTTGCGTCTGTAATATGTTTTGACAGTTCACTTAATGATATTACGTCTGAATTAAACGGTAGTTTTTCCATTAAAGCTTTTGCTCCGTCATCAAGACTTCCTATAATTTTTGATGTAAATTCTTGTATATTCATTGAGCTGAAAGTACCGTCGGCATTTTTCAATTGATTGAGTATATTATCGTTGATTTGTTTTGAAGCTACAGGGTCAATATTTGTCAGGTTTGTTTTGCCTGATATCTTTTGGAGAAATTTATATACCAAAGGCGTGCTTGCAAAATAGAAGAAGCAAGATGTAGCATCACGGAAGAAATACTCTCTGCCTTCATCTGCGTTTCTTGCCGTTTTAACACGTCCTGTTAATATACCTACGTCACAGGTTAACATTTTACATATTTTATTATTTTCAAGTGCGTGGGCAACTTTTGTCATTAATTCCGGTGAAATCCCCTTAAATGACGGTGCTGTTTTTTGTGAAATTTCCTTGTCAAATTCTTCAATACTTGTATTAAATATTGAATCTAAATTTATACCGCTTTTTATTTGTTCATTTTTTTTGCTCTTTTGCATTAATTTATCTGTAATAGCTTGATTAATTTTAGGCAGAATAAATCCGACAAAAGTTGTTGCTAAAAGTGTTGAAAGAATTATTTTGGTAAATTTAAAAGCAGCAAGCTTATTTTCAAGTAATTTAACATTTTCAGGGTCTTGCGCTTTTTTTTCTATATCGCTTATAAGATTAGCAAACGGAGTTCTTAGAGCGTCTTTTCCTACATCAAATTCCGTTGTAGGAAGTTTTAAAACGTGCTCTCCAAATTTATTACCTAATGAATTAAATAAATCAACACCTTTCATCCAAAAAATGGCAGAAACAATGTCATCGGTGAATCTTTCTCTAAACTCCGGAAATCCTCCTCTTTTATAGGCATTAATACCTCTACCTCCCGTAACAAAGGATTCCAACACAATAGTAGACGTTAAGGCATCAGGATTTGCAAGCGTTCTAACCAGACTTCTTGCTCCTTTGAAGTTTTGGGTTCTTTGTCCGGCTCTTATTTCTGTGTTTGATTTTATGTTATTAATTTTCATTGGTGTTTACTATCTATATCCCGAAAATAGAAAAATTGTAATTTACTTTTTTTGCTAGTTTTTTATAAAAATTAATATTTATTTTACTTTATTTTTTTTAATTATATAATAAACATACTCATCATCCTCTATGCAGATTGATTGTTTAGCATTCAATACTTGTATAAGAAAGGAAAAAACTATGGCAAATATAAAATCAGCAAAGAAAAGAATATTAACTGCAGAAAGAAATCACGAAAGAAATGTGATTTTTAAATCAACAATTAAAAGTGCGGTTAAAAGTGTTCTTGCTTTAGCTCAAGCCAAAGAAAAAGACCAAGAAGCAATTAAAGCAGCACTTTCAAAAGCTTATAAACTTTGTGATCAGGCTGCTTCTAAAGGTATTTTACATAAAAATACGGCTTCCAGAAAGAAATCAAGATTAACTAGAGCAGTTAACAAATTAATGGCTTAATTTTTGATTTTTTAGGTTTTAAAAAAGCTCCTGACATTGAGGAGCTTTTTTATATCTTATTTTTATTTTATTAACCTACTAAACCTGAATCATCATATTCTGAAGCTTTTACCATTATGGCATGTTCTACGGGATTCTCTTTTTTTATTGATGTATCAAAAGGAACTTCATCAAAACTGTATTCTTCTCTTCCTTTTTTCATCTGGTTTTCATCAACCAGCTTTTTTGCAAGTTCTGCTATTTCATATACTAATTGATATCTGTTTTCCGTATTTTCGTTTAAGTCCCAAGCTATCTTTATAATTTGATTCATTGTTCCTCCAATAATTTTATAAAATAATAATACTATGTACATTTTTTAATATCAAGCCAAAAACTTTTTGATTGCCTGCAAAATGTTAACTTTTGTAATCTGCTTAAAAGTCATGCCCAGTCATGGTTTTGACGATTATGGCTTTAATACTTATTATGTATTAAAAAATGTTAAATTAAGTTTATAATCATGGAAACTCATGCGCTGTCATGGTTTCCATGATTTTTATAATTGCGGTTTTTAAAAGCAGTCTAGCCATATATACTTCTATAATTCTATTATTTTAACAGGTAGAGGTTATAAATACGGCTTAAATGCAAAATATAGTTAATAAATCATATACTAATAAAGTTATTAATATAAAATCAGAACTGCTTTTTAGAGAAGCAGAAGACGATTTTTATTATTTTTATAGGTTAAATTCTGCCGTTAAAAAACTCAAAACCGCACTTGAACTTACTCCATTTCATTTGAAAAGTTTAATAATGTATGCCGATATTTGTTTTATAAAAGGTAATATTAAAAAAGCACTTGAATTGTATAAAAATGCGGAAAAAATATCTCCTTTTGATACTAAAATTCTTGCTTCTTTGGCTAATTGTTATAATTTTTTAAAAAATTCTTCTTTGGCAATTTTATATTCAAATAAGGCTTTAGACAGTCTTTCAGAAACTAATTATTCTCTATTTCTGCAATTAATTGATATTAAAGTTAATAATCTTATCCTTTTAAAAAGATATAAAGAGGCTTCAATAGTCTTTAACAACGCTCAAAAAATTACCGATTCTCTCTCTTTGAAATCTTTATATTCCGATACTATAATTGAAAAATTAAAGCTTCAGCAAAAAATTAACTTTTCGGGGCTTAAAATCGTTTAAAAGGATTTTTGTTTAAAAATGAAAATTAATATAAAAAAAATATTACTCCTTACTATTACTTTTATATTTTTATATTGTGTTTTTGTAAATATAAATTTAACGGATTTAATAAAAAATTTTAAAAATTTTAATTTAAAATATGCGCTGCTACTAATGTGTTCCATATTTATATCGTTATCATTCAGAGCGTTAAGTTATAAATTTTTAATATCGAAATCCATAGAAAAAGTATCTTTTATTGAACTAATTTTATTATGTATAACGGGAGCAGGTTTAAATATAGTTATGCCTGCAAGAGCAGGAGATTTTTTTAGAGCTTATTTTACGGGTTATAAATATAATGTAAGTAAAGTTAAACTTCTTGGCACCATACTTTTTGAAAGAGTTTTAGATGTTGTAGTTATATTTATTTTTTTATGTTTTGGCATTTTAAAATATCATAATTCAGTATTGGCAAGATATCTTTGCTTATTTTCAGGTGTGGTAATTCTTGCAGGATTATTATTTTCTATTGTTACATATAAATTCAATCAAACGAATAAAATTTGTAATTATATTATTTTGAAATCTGATTTTTTGCCGTTTAAAGAATTGATAAAAAAAGGAATAAATTTGGGCAAGGATTTTTGTAATTCATTATTTAACGGATTTGAAATAATTGATTCGCCAAAAAAATTAATTTATGCTCTTTTTTCTTCAGTCGGCATTTGGATTTTTGAATGTATAAATTTTCTAATAGTTGTATATGGATTTGGATATCATATACACTGGTCGGTTGTAATATTTATAGTAAGTTTTGTTGCACTGGCGTGTATGATACCGTCAGCTTCAATATTTATAGGTCCGTATCAACTGGCAATAATTTCAGCGTTTAAAATATATAACATTCCAAAAGAATCTGCTCTTGCAATGGCATTAACCGACCAGAGCATAGTTACAATATTTACACTTCTTGTTGCCGTGATATTTTTAATTAAGAATAATGTATCTTTTGTAGAAATAAAAAAGACCCTTAATTAAGGGTCTTCTTTTTAATTTAATTATCAGTTTATTTCGCAAGATACTCATTAATAGCTTTCGCAGCACGTTTTCCTGCCCCCATAGCGTTAATAGCTGTAGAAGAACCTGTAGGAGCAACGTCGCCTCCTGCATATATACCGTCTACGGATGTTTCACCCGTTTCTGCATTAATGATAATATAACCTTTCGGGTTTGTTTCAAGATTCATGTTATCTCTTAACATAGAAGCTTGGATTGTAGGGTTAGGTCCGGTACCTAGTGCAACAACAACGGTATCAACATCTAAATCAACAGTTTTACCTGTAGGAACGGGTTTTCTTCTGCCTGATTCATCGGGTTCACCCAGTTCCATGATTTCAAATTTCATACCGTTAACGTAACCGTCTTTATTATATATTTCCTTTGGTGCATGAAGGAATTTAAAAATAACTCCTTCTTCTTTAGCGTGTCTTATTTCTTCAAGACGTGCGGGAAGTTCAGCTTCCGTTCTTCTGTATACAATGTATACTTCTTTAAATCCGACTCTTATTGCAACTCTTGCAGCGTCCATAGCAACATTACCGCCTCCGATTATTGCAGCTTTTTCGCCGACTCTGATAGGTGTAGCTGTTGATTCTAAGTTAGCTTGCATAAGGTTAACTCTTGTTAAAAATTCGTTAGCCGAATATACACCGTTTAAATTTTCACCCGGGATTCCCATCATCTTAGGAAGACCTGCACCTGAACCAATAACGATAGCGTTAAATCCATCATCTTGAAGTTGTTTGATTGTAATAGATTTTCCTACAACAACATTAGTAACAAATTTAACTCCCATTGCTTTCAAGTTGGAAATTTCTTTATCTAAGAAAGTTCTGGGAAGTCTAAATGGAGGAATACCATATCTTAGAACTCCGCCAAGTTTATGGAGTGCTTCAAATACAACGACTTCATGACCTGCTTTTCTTAAGTCCGCAGCTGCAGTAATACCTGCACATCCTGAGCCTATTATTGCAACTTTTTTACCTGTTTCTTTTATTTCACCTATTTTAACATTGGTTGCGTCGCCTACATATCTTTCCAATGCACCAATTGCTATTGGTTCTGATTTTATGCCAAGCACACATTTACCTTCACATTGTCTTTCTTGCGGGCAAACTCTTCCGCATACGGAAGGTAATAAACTTGATTCTCTTATAACTTCACCTGCTTTTTCGATATTGCCTTCTTTTAATTCATGTATAAATGCAGGAATATTAATATTAACCGGGCAACCTTCAACGCATCTTGGTTTTTTACAATTTAAACACCTTGATGCTTCTAATTTTGCCTGTTCATCCGTAAGGTTTGACTCAACTGCATCAAAGTTTGTGCGTCTTACCATCGGATCTTGTTCATGTTGTCTTTGTCTTACTGCCATTTTTATATCCTTTTTTATCTTATTAAGTATTTATCTAATTATACTATAAGCAAAATAGTTTTGTTAGTTTGGCAAATTTTTTTTTTTTAGGTTTTATTAAATTTAATGTAGCAGCATTACGTTTGCTGTTTTAAATTGCTTTATGCTTGGTTTTTCCATTTTTGGTTAACGACCGTATAAATACATATTGAGAGTAAAATATGCAAATAAACAGCCTTTTTCACAATTATAATATATGCACACATATTAACCAAAATAATACAAGGATTAGTTTTTTCGGTTACAAAGATTCTTTTGACCCAGAAAATCAATCTGTTAAGAAATCTAGTACAAATATAAGTAAAAAATTCTCTGAGTTATTTAATAAAAGCAAAACTAATATATGGCTTTCCGTGCCTTTACCTACAAAAAGAAATATAATTGCTTTTCTAACCGATAATAGAGCTTTTACTTTTGAAATTAACAGACCGTTTTCAGGGAAAATTGTCGAAAAACAAACACTGGGACAGGTTGATTTAATTAAAAGAAAAGATAAAACAAAAGAAAAAGCTTTTGTTAAAAAAGTTGAATTTGATGATGATACTGCAATATATTATATTCAAAAAGGACTTGATAGGCTTGGTTTTATTGATGTCGATTTTAATTACGAAATTATGAAACAGCCTTTTATTACCTATGCTTCAACTATAGTCGGAAGAGATGACTACAGAAATTTATTTGGAATTTTAATTCAAGCATTAACTGAAGATTGTATTGTTAATAGAAATTTTATTCCTGAAATTATGGGAGAACCAGGATATATTGGGTCTAAATCTTTTAGTAGAGAAGCTTTATATAAATACTATGGGGCAAAAAGTAATCGGCGTTTGTTTATTGATGATAATAAACTGCATAGTTACAGAGTTGTTAGTTTATCTCCGCAGAATATTATAAAGAAATTTAACAAGATATCAGATACTGCTCCAAAGAAATTTATTTTAGGTTCTACACAAGAGAAGTTTGAGGAATTAAAACAGGAATATATATAAGAGTTTATTTTTGATGTATAATTCTTATAAAATTGAGGAGATAGTATGAATATTAATAAGAATTATCTTAATTTGGAAGACAGTTATTTATTTTCAACAATAGCAAAAAAAGTATCAGAATTTACAAATAATCATCCCGAAAAAAAACTTATTAAAATGGGAATAGGTGATGTTACTCTTCCTTTAGCGCCGGTTGTGGTTGAAGCCATAAAAAAAGCAGCTGATGAAATGGGTGTGCAAGCTACATTTAAAGGTTACGGACCTGAGCAAGGCTATGGATTCTTACGTGAAGCAATTCAAAAATATTATTCAAGTAAAAATGTTAATTTAGCGGCTGATGAGATATTTATATCAGACGGGGCTAAAAGCGACCTCGGTAATATCCTTGACTTATTTGATAAAGATAATACTATATTAATACCTGATCCTGTTTATCCCGTTTATGTTGATACAAATACAATGGACGGAAGAAAAATTATTTTTGCGGATGCAAATGAGGCTAACGGATTTTTGCCTATGCCCGATGAAAATATTAATTGCGATGTTATTTATATATGTTCTCCTAATAATCCTACAGGTGCGGTCTATTCAAAAGATGCACTTAAAAAATGGGTTGATTATGCGCTTAAAAACGATGCAATTATAATTTATGATGCGGCTTATGAGTGCTTTATAAAATCAAAAGACCTGCCGAGCAGTATTTATCAAATAGAAGGGGCAAAAGATTGCGCTATAGAATTTTGTTCATTCTCAAAAACAGCAGGATTTACAGGTACAAGGTGCGGTTATACTGTTGTTCCTAAAACTCTCATAAGACAAGGTGCTTCTTTGAATAAATTCTGGCTGAGAAGACAGACAACAAAATTTAACGGTGTTCCGTATATCGTACAAAGAGCTGCAGAAGCTGTTTTTTCAACGGAAGGTCAGAAACAAATAAAAGAAAATCTTATGTACTACAGTGAGAACGCAAGAATAATATCTGAAACTATGGATAAAAAGAGTATTTTCTATACGGGTGGTAAACATTCACCTTATATATGGTTAAAATGCCCCAATAATATGAAATCGTGGGAATTTTTTGATTATCTTCTAAATACTGCTGCTGTCGTAGGCACTCCGGGGGCAGGCTTCGGCAAAAACGGCGAAGGCTTTTTCCGACTTACTTCTTTTGGTAATAGAGAAAATACAATTGAAGCAATGGAAAGGTTTTCTAACTTGTTTTAAAAAAAAGAAACTTAGGTTCGTTTTTATGCAGTAGTAGAAAATTCATGCTGCTCATTATCTGAAGCAGGATGATTCATTAGATACATATTTGCTCTATATGTAAAATCAGAAATTTCACCATTTGCATATTGACTATTTAGTTTATCTATTTCCTTTTTGTGGTCTTTCTCCTCATTCTTAAATATGTTTGTAGACGAAGTTTTTGTTTCCCCATCTTCAATATGAATATATAAAGGAGCTGATTCTAATAGTGATTTTTTCTGATTATATTCTTGTTGGGTAATTTGTCCTTTTTCTAGTTTTTCTTCCAGTTCCTTTATTTCTTCATTTCGTTTGAAAGCACTTAATTTATAATTTTGTATATCACCTGATGATGTTTTCATATACAATCTACTGGATTCTGCAGAAGATAATCCATGTATTGGATTAAAATTCATAATGTAATTTCCTTATCTTATTACCTGTAAGTACATAAAACAACTAATAAGTTAAAAATGATATATTTTCTTATATTTTTTACATATCTTTATATAAGCTATTGTCGAAATCTTCTGGTTGTTGAATTAAAACAAAAAAAAGCTCTTTATAAAAAGAGCGTTAACTAGGTTAGTTTTGGTAGATAGTTGTTCAGTTTAGACTTTTATGAGTCTTACATTTTTTTTAATACCCGTGAATATTTTTTTATGCGTATATTTGTTATAAAATTTACATAACTTTACATAATTTATTGGAACAAATTTATTGATAGGAAATGAATGCTGTTATATACTTATTTAGTAGACAAAGCGGGTAAGTATTTTGATATCGCAGATTTTAACGGCAAGTGTAATCGGGCTGGATGTATATAAAATAACAGTGGAAGTAGACGTTAATAATTCTTTGCCGTCCGTGTCCATAGTGGGGCTGCCTGATACTGCAATTTCAGAAGCTAAAGAGAGGGTGCGCTCTGCCATAAAAAATTCGGGGTATGAATTTCCGAATAAAAAAATTGTTGTAAACCTTGCACCTGCCGATATTAAAAAAGTCGGAAGCTATTATGACCTTCCTATTGCCGTTGGAATATTAGCTAAAACAGGTATTATTAATCGCTCAGAGTTTCCTGATACAGCTTTTATAGGTGAATTATCTCTTGACGGTTCCGTTAGAACAGTAGCTGGAGTACTGCCGATTGCTGCAGGGCTTAAAAAACAAGGGATAAAAACTCTTATTGTTCCTCTTGATAACGCTAAAGAAGCTGCTATTGTAGAGGGAATTAAAGTACTCGGCGCAAAGAATCTGGTTGAAATTGTTAATCATTTTAATACGGATTCACCTGAACATAAAGAAATAAAACCTTTTGTTTCCGATATAAATGAATATTTCAGAGAAAGATTAAATAACATTCCGTTTGATTTTAAGGATGTTAAAGGGCAGACAAAGGCAAAAAGAGCTATGGAAATAGCGGCAGCGGGCGGACATAATATGCTTATGTCAGGGCCTCCCGGGTCAGGTAAAACACTGCTTTCTAAATGTTTCCCCTCTATACTTCCTCCTTTAACTTTTGATGAGGCGATAGAACTTACTAAAATATACAGTATATCAGGGATGATAGATTCCGATAATCCTTTAATTACAACAAGA
>CANQCO010000065.1 GCA_947589705.1 Candidatus Gastranaerophilales bacterium | reverse complement strand
GAAGCTACCCTGTTTTCAGGCACTATGATAACAAAGGCTGTGATGTATCCGAATTTGCCGAATCTGATTGCCAAACTCCTTATTATTTTGTTTATTTAGAAAACGGTGATTACAATTTGAAAGTTATTAACTTCTATTTAGATTATCTCCAGCAATTAGAAGAAGATTATAATTTTGACGGAATGAGATTTTCTCACACTGATTTTGTCGTAGATGAAATGAGCGAGAAAGATTTACGTCCGATTAGCTTTAGAACTCCAAGATTTCTTCTTAAAAAATCCGCTCAAATATTAAAAAAACAAAATCCGCACTTTGCTGTTATGGCTGAATACAGACTTTGGGGAAAACATTTCAAAGAATATCATCAGGATATGCACTTTGATGTACTTTGGGGCAATGATACAAAAACCGATTACGAAAAAAATCCCGCTGAAGTTATAAATGATAACAGAGAGTTGCAAGAATATAACAACAGTTTATTTAATGAATCAATATTAACAATACTAAAAACTTATAATAATCAGGACGGAGATTTCAGAACCGTTAACAGGTATTTAGGGTTAATGGACAAAGAAGAAGCTTTATTTAAATGGTTTAAATTCAAATTTTTACCGGGAGGCAAATTAGCACCTCGCCCCGTTATGTATGTTGACGGGGACGAATCCTTCTCTAAAGACGGTATTGAAGCAACCATTCAAGATGAAATATCTTTGATAAGAAATAATGACGATGATTTTTATAACAGATTTGATGCTATAAGACGCTTGGCAATTAATGTGGAACTTACTCTTAACGGTGAAGCACGTATTATAACTCAAACAAAACAAGGATTTATAAGCTGGCTTATCTCTAAAGAAACAGTTAAGGAATGCTTTATTATTGCCGCAAATTATCTCCCTTCCAATGAAAAAATATTAAAACAAAATCAAGAGGGAATAATGGAATATTCCATAAAAACAAATAGTGCCGTTCATAATAAAAAAATTGAAATCCCCGGAGATTTCACTCTATACTCCGAATATATCTATGAACCTGATAAAAAAGACTTTATAGAACATTTCAGTGCTAAAAACATAAAAACTATTGAAATAGAAAAATTAGAGCCGAATGAGTTCAGAATTTTTAAAATTAAGAGATAAAAATGGAAGAATATAATTTAACGCTAAAACAAAAAATAGCCCAGATGTTTATTACGGGGTTTTCAGGTGATAATTATAAAGATAATAAATATTTTATCGAACTTTTAAAAACGGGATTGGGCGGAGTAATATTTTTTACACATAACATAAAAAGTAAAGAGCAAATAAAAAATCTTACTCAAGAACTTAATAATGAGGCAAAATTTCCGTTATTTTTAAGTATTGACCAAGAAGGCGGACGGGTTGAGAGAACGGAAAATATTCATAATGGAAAAAAATACTTAAGCAGTGAATTTGCTTTTAAAAAAGGAATTAATTTTCTAAAAAACCAAACAGAATGTATAGCAAAAGAACTTAAAAGCTACGGAATAAACATGAATTTTGCTCCCGTTTTGGATGTTAACACTAATATAAATAATCCTATTATAGGAGAGAGGGCATTTTCTTCAAATGTGAAAGACGTAATTGAAGCTTCAAAAACGGTAATAAAAACTTATGAAGAAAACAATATAATAACGGTAGGTAAACATTTCCCTGGGCATGGCGATGCTTCTTCAGATTCTCATAAAACCTTGCCCGTTATTAATCTTGATTATGAAACACTCTATTTAAACCATATAAAGCCTTTTGAATCTGCTATTAAGCTTAATATACCTGCAATTATGGCAGCTCATGTTATATATCCCTGTCTGGATACAGTTAATCCTGCTTCTTTATCAAAAAAAATTATTTCTGATTTACTGACGGAAAAACTAAATTATAAAGGAGTAATTATCACTGATGATATGGAAATGAATGCCGTAAAAGGATTAACAAGACTTGAAGCTTGTATTAAAGCAATAAATGCAGGAATTTCCATGTTTATTTTTAGAGATACAACAAAAGATATATTTGACTTAACAGAAAATCTGGAAACTGCCGTGAAACAAGGTAAAATTCAAGAAAAGTACATAAATTACGCCGTAAGTAAAATCTTTGATTTAAAATACCGATATGGAATTATCCTATAGTATATAAAATTTTTTAATTGTTTTCTTCAAACTGTTTATACAAAGTTATTAAGATATGCAGAAATGGAGATATAATGAAAAAAATTTATGCAGCAATTGCGTTATTATTGTTAACTTGGAATCCGATATCGGCACAGGAACTTGAACTATCGGATGTAATAAGAGAAGCAAGAGAAGCTCAAATAAAAGAACAAGCAAAACAAAAAGCCGAAGAAGCAATGCAGCCCGTTAAAAATGAAACAACAAAATGTATAACGGAATCAAACACAACAGAAAATTCTACTCAAACTAATTCGGAATCATATTTAAATTCATCCGCATTACAACCCTAGAACAGGTAAATTCTCATATTCGCCGATTCGTTTGTATTCAAAATTTTTGTCGGGAACAGCAATTTTTTGAGCGAGCATAGCACCTAAAATAGCCTCCAGCTGCGCTACAGGAAGCATATTATTAGGCAAATCGCGCATATTAAATTTAGTCCTTAAATTATCTTGAAGAGCCCTGCAGTCCCAGGGTGTTCTTTCCTTAAAGGCATAACCGTTACCCAGCATTTTTTTAATATTTTCTATATCAAATCTAAAAATATCTATACCCGACTTATTAAGTTCTTCAAAATATTCACTGCCCCTTGAAGAAAATCTGTTTGCCCAGCCGTCCCTATTAAGCATTTTTTTATTTAAATTAACGGGATGATAAGTCCTTGAACTGTATTTCCATTTACTACTTATCATAACTTCATTGAATGGTACGGATACAAGTATTATCGCATTTTGTTTTCCCGCATAATTATCAAGAAAATATTTAACATCACTCATTGAGAATAATTTATCAAGCATAATAACATTAAGATTTCTGTCCAGAACAGCCGCGGCAGATTCAATTGTACTAAGCCCGCCCAGTGAAATACCTATAAATGATGTCTTTAAATCTTTACTTTTTATAATGTTCATAAATACATTCCGTAATTTTATGCTAATATTATATTGCACACTGATATTATAAGCAAATATATAAAAATCGGAGAGCAGAGTATGTTTACTTTTGACAGAGAAGAACTGTTAAACAAAATTGAATCCTTATCAAAACCAAGAATTTTGGTAATAGGGGATATGGCTATTGATGAAATGGTATACGGAACTACTGACAGAATGAGCAGGGAAGCTCCGGTTTTGATATTAAGACACTATAAAACAAAAATAATACTCGGCGCAGCTGCAAATGCAGCAAATAATGCCGCATCTCTTAACGGCGGTAAAGTCAGCGTTATAGGAACATACGGGGATGATTATTATGCTCCGATATTAATTAATGCTTTTAAAGAATCGGGTATTAATACGGAATATATGGTGCAGGATATATCAAGGGCTACTACCGTAAAAACAAGGATATCAGGTTCTTGTTCTCAATCCGTTACCCAGCAAATAGTACGAATTGATAGGGAGACTGTTGAACCTGTATCAACAGAAATTGAAAATAAAATCATTGCACAAATGGAAAAAGCTATACCAAATCATGATGCAGTTATTTTATCTGATTATAACATAGGTTTATTAACAGATAATGTTATAAATAAAGCAATAGAACTAACTAAAAAATATAATAAAATTATAGTAGTTGATTCACAGAAAGATTTAGACAGATTTCAAGGCGTTACATCAATGACCCCGAATCAGCCCGACAGTGAAAAATTTGTCGGATTCTTTATAAAAGATAATCAAACTCTTGAAAGAGCAGGCAAAGTATTATTAGATAAAACAAATGCCGAATCTGCTCTTATTACACTTGGCGGTGATGGTATGGCTTTATTTGAAGATAACGGAAACTTTGTTAAAGTTCCCGTATTCAATAAAACTGATGTATTTGATGTAACAGGTGCAGGAGATACCGTTTCTGCAGCATATACTTTGGCTTTAGCTGCAGGATTTTCTAAAATGAATGCGGCTATAATCGGTAATATAGCTGCAAGTATTGTTATAAGATATTTTGGTTGTGCTACAACCACTATTTCTGTTATAAAATCAGCTATTGAGAATATGGATATTAATACTTTTACCATTAAAAAATAGGAGAGACCCGATAATGCTTAAAAAACTAAAAATCACTGATTATATTATAATTTTCTTTATTGTTCTTCTTATAATAATTGGAGCATTAGCAGTTTTTAAGAAAAAGAATTTTTCTAATCTGCCTATAGAAAAAGAAGTTAAAATAAATTTTGAAGTATTTTTTAGGGGAATAACAATTTCTTCATCTGTTGAATCACCGTTTAAACCGGGTGATGAGGCATTTATAACAATAAGAAATGTTCCGTATACTAAATTAAAAATTATTGATATAGCAGGAAGACAAAGAATGACTACAATCCCGGCAAATAACAAAGAAGGTTATATGATTGTTGAAGATGCTTCTACTCCCAATATGTACGATATAATCGTAAGACTTGAAGATAAAGCAAAAAAGACACCTGACGGATATGTTGTCGGCGGCAATAAACTTAAAATGGGCATTCCTGTTGTTATTGAAGGTGAAAAATATAAATATTCAGGAACGGTTTCAAATATTCAGGAAGTTGAAGAAGCTGATAATTAAATATGAAAATCATAGAATCCGATATTATAAATCTTTTTAATTATATTTTAAATTTTATACAAAACAAAACCGGCAAATTAAAAGAAAAAAGTTTTTTACTTTCCAATATTGATTTTTTTATTTTGTTTTCGATTCTGTTAACTTTAATTATAAGTACATTTGCCCCAACGGGAGTTATTGGAGCAATTTCTTTTATCGTAAGCATTCTTGTTATATTAAAAGTCCTTATTACAAAAGGTGAAAAAATCGAACTTGAAAAATGTAATTTATTTTTAATTATTTATCTTTTAATATGCTTAATAAGCTGTTTTACTTCGTCAATGCCTATACAAAGTTTCTACGGATTCAGTAAAACTCTTTGTTATTTTGCATTTTATTTTGCAATGTGCCAATTTTTAAAAAACAATAAAAATTTTATTATAATCATATTATTTACAATAGCTTGTTTAATAAGTATAGAAAGCATAATAGGTATAATGCAAAATTCTGTCGGAGTTCAAAATATAGCAACATGGCAGGATACCAGTTATGTAAACCCTGAAGATGTCTTATCAAGAGTATACGGGACATTAAAACCATATAATCCAAACCTTTTGGGCGGGTATTTAATTGCGGGATTTCCGGCTATTATTAGTTTAACCGCTATATACTTTGCGGGAAAAAAATATAAATCAGCCGCTATCTCGTTAGTATTATTGGCTGTTTCATCCTTATGTATATTTTTAACAGGCTCGAGAGGTGCATATCTTGCACTTTTCACAATATTTTTATCGGTTTTTATAAGTTCATACCAAATAGTTTTTTATGATTTTAATATCAATTCTCTGAAACAAAAATGGAAGATTATATCGGGTATATTTACGGCAGGAGTAATAGGATTTCTTGCCGTTAACCACGGAATACTAAAGAGAATAATGTCTATATTTATACTGAGAGGAGATTCATCAACTTCATTCAGGCTTAACGTATATAATTCTTCCCTTCAAATGTTTCACGATAACCCAATATTTGGGATAGGAGCAGGAAATAAAGTCTTTAGAGAAATATACGGGCTTTATATGTTATCAGGTTTTGACGCTTTAAGCTGCTACTGCGTATTTTTAGAAATTGCGGTTGAAAGCGGTATTTTTGCTCTCATCGCCTTTTTATTGTTCTTATATAATATAATCGGTGCAGGAATAAGAAAATTTGTATCAATAAAAGATTTCAGCAGTAAAGCTGTTTTATTTGCGGGAGTTGTTTCAATACTAGCTGTAATGGTGCATGGGCTTTTTGATACGATATTTTTTAGACCGCAGATACAATTTTTATTTTGGACTATGACTGCAATTTTAACTGTTTTAACAAGAGAAGAGAAAATGGCATAAATTATGAAAATACATGAATATCAAGCAAAAGAATTATTTATAGAATATGGAATAAATGTTCCCGCCTCTAAATTATGCGAGAAAAAGGAAGACATAAAAACTATTTTAAGCAATTTTACATTTCCATGCGTAATTAAAGCGCAAGTTCACTCAGGTGCCAGAGGTAAAGCGGGCGGAGTTAAATTGGCAAAAGATTATGATTCTGCCGTCAAAATCGCTGATTCAATTCTTGGTATGGAGCTTAAATCAAAACAGGCAGGGGTTAAGAAGGTAAATAAAATTTTAATCGAAAATGCCGTTAATATTAAGTCAGAAATATACTTAAGTTTTACTTTCGACCGTGCAAATGAATGTATCGCATTTATAATATCTAATCAGGGCGGAATGGAAATTGAAGAAGTTGCAAAAAATTCTCCTGATTTAATTTTAACTCAACTTATAAAAAATAATGGTTTTGAGCCCGAAATGCTGATTGAAAAATTAGGGTTTAATTCTGATATAAATAAACAAATTTGTGATATCGCAAAAAAATTATACAAACTTACACTTGAAAAAGACGCACTGCTTGTAGAAATAAACCCTCTCGTAATAACAAAATCAAATGAAGTTATTGCAATAGATGCAAAGATTAACTTTGATGACAATGCCCTTTTTAGACACGAAGAAATACTTACTTTAAAAGATGAGAAGGAAGAAAATCCGCTTGAGCTTGAAGCACAAAAAAACGGACTCAATTATATAAAACTAAATGGAACAATAGGGTGCATGGTTAATGGTGCAGGTCTTGCAATGGCTACAATGGATGTAATTCGTCTTGCAGGGAAAGAAGCAGCAAACTTCCTTGCTGTCGGAGGAGGCGCTTCAAGTGAAAAAATAGAAAAAGCTTTCAAATTATTAATCTCCGATAAAAATTTAGAGGCAGTTTTTATAAATATTTTCGGCGGAATTTTAAGATGTGACTTCTTGGCTGAAGGCGTTAAAAATGCTATTCAAAATTTAAATATTAACTGCCCGGTAATAGTAAGAATGGAAGGTACAAATAAAGATATAGGAAGTAAAATCCTAAATAATTCAGGATTAAAATTTACGGTCGTAAACGATTTAAATGAAGCAATTGAGGTAATAAGAAAAATATAATGTCTATTTTTATAAATAAAGATACAAAATTAATAGTACAGGGAATAACAGGCAAGGAAGGTTCATTCCATGCCAAAAGCTGTCTTGACTACGGCACAAAACTTTTAGGCGGAGTAACCCCCAATAAAGGCGGAACCGAGATATTCTCACTTCCCGTCTTCAATACGGATAAAGAAGCAAACCAAGAATTAAACCCCGACGCAAGTATGATATTTGTACCCGCAAAATTTGCCGCTAATGCAATAATAGAAGCAGCAGAAGCGGGAATTAAATTAATAGTATGTATAACGGAAGGTATACCCGTTTATGATATGATTAATGCAAAAAAAGCAGTACAATTGAATGGTGCGAGACTTATAGGACCTAATTGCCCCGGAATTATTACTCCAAATGAGGCAAAAATAGGCATTATGCCTTCTAATATTCATAGAAAAGGAAATATAGGCATTGTCTCCAGAAGCGGAACCTTGACTTATGAAGCGGTTTATCAAATAACTCAACTGGGCTTAGGGCAGTCAACATGTATAGGAATAGGCGGCGACCCCATTATAGGAACTAACTTTATTGACGTTTTAAAAGCATTTCAGGATGATGAAGAAACAAAAGCAATATGTATGATAGGTGAAATAGGCGGAACGGGAGAAGAAGAAGCGGCGGAATTTATTAAAGATTACGTAACAAAACCTGTTGTAAGTTTTATAGCAGGATTAAGCGCACCTGAAGGTAAACGTATGGGGCATGCCGGCGCTATAATATCAGGCGGAAAAGGAACTGCTCAAAGTAAAATGCAAGCTTTAACACAAGCAGGCGCATTTGTATGCAAGAATCCTGCCGATATGGGAATAAATATTAAAAAATTATTTTCATAATTAGGCAATTTATCAGCTTGATTTGTTTTATTAATATTAAAGAAAGGATATATATGGTTTCAGGAATTTCATTTACTTCTTTATCTTCATTAAAACAAGCAAGTGTTAAAAATACTGATAACACATTAGAGAAAAGTCCTAAATATGACTGTGTAAGTTTTGGTTGTACATCAAAAGGTGAAATTCCTTCTGACATAAAAAAAATACTGGATAATAAAGTATTTACCTTTGAAAAAGATGACGGCAAAATTTTTAAAGGTACAATCAAGGAATATATAAACAATTCAATTATAGGAACAAATGATATAAATAACGTATCTTCATTTATTCATTGTACGAGTTCAAAAGAAGTTGGTAAGCAAATAATCAAAAAAGGACTTGACTGGACAAAAACTTCAAGAATGAAATGCGGACCAGGAACTTATTTTCTTCCCTCTATGGCAGGATGTATGGAGCAAGGCGGAGGTTCTGTTGCTATAGAAGGTAAATATATTGGTAATAAAAGACAATTTACTATTTTCGAACCAAACTTTTATACTGCAATTGATAGTAATATAGAGATAAATGATGCTGTAAAAAATCGTTACTATGTTAATAAATACTGTCATGATTATCTTGAAAAAGATTTAGGTATTGATATCCTTTATGCTGCATCAGGAAGAGGCGTTGGGTCTTTTGTCGTAGTTAATGACAAATGTATGCGGCTTTCAAGATACGGATGGTAAAATAAATAAACCGCCTTTAAATAAAGGCGGTTTAAAATATTTAATCATATGCCATAAACTTATACGGCAGTTAATTTAGCTGAACTTTCAAGTTTCAGTGTTTCTGTTGTTATATCCGCAACACTTGAAGGTCCGAAGTATTGAATTGACCCGGGGAATAAATATTTATCCTGATAAGCCCAAGTTTCTCTGTTTTGTTCAAGAACTTTAAATACGGGGCCGTTCAATTCAACCAGTGCTTTTTTAATAACAGGTTTAAATTCACCGTGGCGTTTTTCCATATTCATCATCATTGTTAAAGGAACTCCGCCTGCTACCCACTCAGAAGCAGGTGCAGAAAGATTTTTAACTGATGATAAATAACCCGTTAAACCGAATTTCAATAAAGCAAATGCGTTATAGCCCAATGAATAGCAGTAATCTGCATCAAAGTTAGACGGGAATGCACATCTGCCTTCATATCCGAAGAAATGGCATTGAGCCGAGAATTTGCCCTTATATGAACCTTGTTTTTTCATTTCATTCAGTTTTGTATTTACCATTTCGATTAAAAGCTTTTCTGTTTCTATTTTAGAAACCTGAACATTGCCGTGAGGGTCTCTATCCATTAACAACTGCTGTTTAATCATTGTAGGAAGCGATGAGAATACCGAAGAATCTTGTGAATTTAATTTACTTTTAATAATTTCAAATTTAGCATTTTCATCGGCATTTTTGTAATTTGAATCATTTTCAAGGGCAGCTAAAGTATCATTTAAATTAGAAATCATTGATTTAATTTCGGGAATAAATTCTATTAATCCTTCAGGAATCAAAGCAATACCGAAGTTTTTACCCATATCGGCTCTTTTCACAACGATTTCAGTTATGTTATCAACAATTTGTCTTAAAGACATTTTCTTAGCCTCAACTTCTTCAGAAATCAAAGTAATATTGGGCTGAGTTTGAAGAGCGACTTCAAGACCAACGTGAGTAGCACTTCTTCCCATTAATTTAATAAAGTGCCAGTATTTTTTAGCACTGTTAGCGTCTCTTAAAATGTTGCCAACGAGTTCTGCGTACGTTTTTGTAGCGGTATCGAATCCGAAAGAAATTTCTATCTGCTCGTTTTTCAAATCGCCGTCTATGGTTTTAGGACAGCCTATAACCTGAATACCTGCATTATTTTTAACGAACCATTCGGCAAGCATAGCAGCATTAGTATTGGAATCATCGCCGCCTATTATTACAACGCCTGTAATATCTAAGTTTTTACATACCTGCCAAGCCTTTTGGAACTGTTCTTCAGTTTCAAGCTTTGTTCTGCCTGAACCTATAATATCAAAACCGCCTGTATTACGATATGCGTTAATTTTTTCGTCGGTAAATTCAATATATTTCCCGTCTATAATACCGGAAGGACCGCCTAAAAAGCCGTATAATTTATTTTCGGGATTAGCCTGTTTTAAAGCGTCATATAATCCGGCAATTACGTTATGTCCACCCGGAGCCTGTCCGCCTGAAAGTATTACTCCTATATTTCTTTTTTCGCTTATTTCTTTGTTATTTGAAGTATTAAAAGTAACAACGGGCTTGCCGTATGTATTTTTAAATAATTCCTTAATCTGTTCACGATCTTTAACAGATTCAGTTTTATTTCCTTCCGTCATTGTAAGATTATTAATGCCGCCTTGTAATGATGAAGGAAGTTTCGGCTGATATTTTAATCTTTCGATTTGAAGTGAAGAAAGTTCTTTCATTTATTATCTCCGTTCTTTTTGTACAAAATTACATGTGAATTGTACCACAAAATTGATTGTTTTGCCTAAATTACACACAAGGGGAATTTAATAATTTATAAAAGGGTTAATAATCTCATAAAAGGTCTTTATTATGAAATTCTATATAATATTAACAATTTTTTTCACCCTTATTTGTACAAATCCGATTTATGCTTTTGAATATACTGAATCTGATAAAGAAATGTTCTACAGTGCTTTTTTAGACGGATATTTTACTGAAATGGAAAAGGCAGTTAATAAACTTGATATTGCGCAGGACAAGAAAGATAAATTTATTGCACAATTAAAACAACGAACAAACAGAAAAGATTTAATGGATTCATCATGGGGTTGTATAAAAAAATATCCTTTGCAGCAGATAGTAGCAGCATCAGTTATTTGCACCGCAGATTGGAACAAAAAACAGTCTGAAAAAAACAAAGACTTATTTGATTTACTTAAATAGTCTTATATTAAAAATTTGCCGTTTTCGTATATAAGCTCATTATCAGCGTATATTTTGCCACCATTTTTCATATTTTTAATTAAATCCCAGTGAAGCCCCGATACATTTTTACCGCCTGTTTCAGGGTATGACGCACCTATTGCCATGTGAATTGAACCGCCTATTTTTTCATCAAATAATATGTTTCCCGTTACATCCTGAATCATCTCATTTGTGCCGATTGCAATTTCACCTACGAATCTTGACCCTGAGTCCATATTAAGCATATCATTTAAAAAGTCTTCACCTTTTTCGGCTTTAGCGTCAATAACTTTACCCGATTTAAGGGTTAAAAGCACTTTTTGCGCTTCGTTGCCTCTGTATATTTGAGGGAAGTCAAAATAAATCTGACCTTCTGCGCTGTCCTCAACAGGGGAAGTATACACTTCACCGTCGGGGAAATTACATTCTCCGGCGCAGCTTTTCCATTTTCTGCATGATACATTAAATGTTATATCGGTTTTTTCTCCCGTAATTCTTATTTTAGATTTTGTATTTAAAAATTGCGCTATTTTCTCCTGCTTTTCACCGATTTCCTTCCAAGCTTTAACAGGATCGTCACAGTATAGTCTGCAAGATTTGAACAAAAATTCACTGTACTCCTCAAGTGACATTTTAGCTTCCTGAGCTAATGCCTGCGTGGGGAAATCAGCTATAACCCACCTTAAATCACCATCTGCCGAGCGTTTAAGCATTTTTTCAGACAAATGTCTCATAACCCCCGAGCGCTTTGCAAGTTTTTTAGAATCACACCTTGACATATTTTTAACATTTTGAGGCGCACCTATGGATATCAATTTTTCTGCTTTATCGTATTCCAGCTCACTCATCGGGTCAATATACTCAAGCTGTTCATCTGAAGCATTTTTTATAAATGTCTCGTTTAAACCATCCATACCTGTTCTTACAACAGGATGTCCGCCCCTTAGTAAAACCTGCTTATATATTTCTTTAATTAACGGCTGCGAAAGATGTGAATCCGTTCTTATAACCGTTAAATCACCTTTTTGAACATCAACGGAATATTCAACCAAAACTTTAGCATATTTTTCCCAAATATTTTCCATTTTTATACCTCTTCATCTACAAGGTCATTACATCTTGAAAGGTAAATACCTCTTTTTGATGACCTTATAAACTCTACGATTCTCATTACATTTTTATCATCTTTATACTCATCTTCCAATAAATCAAGTGTCTTAGATAAAGTGTTTTTCCTTGACTGAATGAGTTTATACGCATTTCTGATATTTTTTCTTTCTTCCGGAGAAAAACCTCTGCGTTTAAGACCTATTGTATTAGGTCCGTGCATAACGGCAGGGCGTCCGTCAGCTTTACAGAACGGAGGTAAATCCATTCTTGCGGCAGAAAATCCTGATATAATAACATATTCACCGATTCTTACATTCTGGTGATATACGCTCATTCCGCCTAAAAATGCGCCTTTTCCTACATGGCAATGTCCGCCGATGGTTGCTAAATTAGCAAAAATAGCTTCATCTTCAACAACGCAGTTGTGTGCAACGTGGCTTGATGCCATAAATAAGCACTTATC
>CANQCO010000064.1 GCA_947589705.1 Candidatus Gastranaerophilales bacterium | reverse complement strand
CAATCTTCATCTGATGATTTAGTTATTGGAACTAAAGATAATATAAATAGACTTACTCGTGATGATGTATTAGATTGTTATAATACATGGTATACACCTGATAATGCTATTACTGTTATAACTGGTGATGTTGATATTGATGAAACTATTAAACTTGTTTCTAAATACTATAATAAAAAACCTGATTTAAGTAAAATTGAAAAAAGAAATTATCCTAAATTAGTTCCTACGGATAAACCAATCAGATGTGATATAAAACAAAGCAGCAGTCCTAATACTGCTATTGTTATGGGATTTCCTATTGCTCAAGGAACTTCTGTTAGAGAATATGAAAAAATTCAATTAATGCTTTCTTTATTAAATTCTCCTGAGTCTGAATTATCTCAGAAACTTGATAAATATGGAGTTTTTTCAAATTTTAGTGTTGAACAGCTATCTTCTGATATTAATGCTCCCAGAGTTATAACTGCAAATATTGAACTTCCTGAAAAATATTCGGAAGAAGTTTTAAAAATTATTTATGAGAGTATAAATAATCTCATAAATACACCTCCTGATTATAATACAGTTAAAACACTTATAGATAATGAAATAAATTGTTATAATGACTCTCAATTTTCGGGAAAAATTAGCGAACAGCTTGTAAAGATAGTTAATAATAACGATTTAAATTATTATGAAGATTTTAAAAATAATATTTCATCGGTTATGCCTAATGATATTTCAAACTTAGCAAGAAAATATTTGGACTTAAATAAAGTATCTGTTTGTATATCTCATCCTGATTCAATATCTGATGAGGAAATAATAAATAATTATAAAAATGTAAATAATAAACCTTCAAATATTTCTTTTGGAAAATCTTGTAATCCTAAAGCCGATGTTGATGAAGAACTTAATAAATTAAAAGAATTTCATTTAATTAATAATATGGAAGTGTCTATATTTGATGTCGATAATAAAGCTGATGCCGAATTACGCTTATTAATTCAATCAGATACTGATAATAATATATCAAATGCTGCAGCTAAAGTTATAGCCGAACTTTTAAACAGAGGCAGTTTATTTAAAAATAATATTTTATATTCTACGCTTGAGAAAGAAAATAATTCATCAATAGGTTTTGCTTTTTCAAATACTGGTATTTATGTTTCTTCCGGTTTTAAATCTGATAATATTAACGAAACTTTGTCTTTGATAAAAGAAACACTTTTATATCCTAATTTTACTCAAGCTGAATTTGACAGAGCAAAACTTATAGTAAAAGATATTCTTTTAAACAGTAAAAATAATCCTGATGATTTATTGGGTAAAGAATTAAATCCAAATTCTAAATATTATGCGACTAAGGAAGAACAATTAAAAGAACTTGATAAATTAACGCTTAATGATGTAATTCAAATATATAATAAAATGATAAACAATGCACAAGCTAATATTTCATTGGCAGCTCCTGTAAGTACAAATCCTAATATTGAATATAGTCTTGTAAATAATTTATCCCAAGGGCTTCCGATATTTAGGTCTTTTGTAAAAGATAAACAATTGCAAGAAGATAAGTATATTGAAAATAAGCAAGAAAAAATATTAACTGCGGCAGAAAATAATGCCCAAGCTTCCATTGTTCAATCATACCAATTTTTGAATAACGGTAATATTGAGGATCAGATTAAAATTGAATTGCTTAATTTAATTTTAGGTTCAGGCGGAATGTCTTCGAGGTTATTTGAAGATTTAAGAAATAATGAAAAAATAGCTTATTCGGTAGGTTCTAATGTAGTGAAGGATGGGAACAGAGGTGAAGTTCAATTGTATATTTCTACTTCAACTGATTCTGATATTACCCCTGAAGCTTCACCTGAAAATATTAATAAATCATTATCGGGATTTAAACGTAATGTTGACAAATTAAAAACAGATTTTGTTTCGGATGAAGAACTTGAATCAGCTAAGAATATTTTTAAAACAAGACTTTTGGATTCATTTGAATCTAACTTTGAAAAAGCAGATATTGCCGATAATGTCACAAACAGTTTATACGATAGGGAGTATTACTCAAAAAGTCTTGATATCATTGATAAAATAACAAAAGAAGATATTAAGGCTGCTGCTGATTATGTATTTAAGAATCCTCCTATTACATCAATTGTAGCCAGTCAAAAAACTCTTGATTCTTTAAATTTAAAATAAAAAAAGGAGAGAGTTTTTATCTCTCTCCTTTTTTTTATTAAGAAAAAATTATTTCTTTAAAAATTCAGGAATATCAAGAATGTTACTTGCAAATTCATTAGGTGATTTATTCAGTTTACTAGCTGGATTATTAAATCCGTTACCGAATAAGTCCATAGCACCTAAACCTTTATCTTCTTTTTCCTGTTGCCCGAATCTGTCTAATTCTGTTCTTTTTAATTCAAAACCTGTAGCAATAACGGTAATTTGAATTTCACCTTGAATTCTGTCATCAATAACAGCACCGAAGTGAACTGTAGCATCTTCAGATACTGCGTCATGAATAACTTGAGCAGCGTCAGTTACTTCATATAATGTCATATCAGGTCCGCCTGTTACATTCATTATAATACCTGATGCACCGTTAATCGATGTTTCAAGCAATGGTGAATTAATAGCGGATTTAGCAGCTTCTAATGCTCTGCCTTCGCCTGTTCCTCTTCCGATACCCATTAGAGCTGAACCAGATGATTCCATTACGCTTCTTACATCGGCAAAGTCTACATTTATCATTCCGGGAACGGTAATAATATCTGATATACCTTGAACACCTCTTAAGAGAACTTCATCAACAACTTGGAATGCTTCTCTCATTGTTGTTCTTCTGTCTACAACTTCTAAAAGCTTATCGTTAGGTATAACAATTAGTGCGTCAACGGTTTCTTTTAATTTTTCAAGACCTTGAACTGCTTGATTCATTCTCTTTTTACCTTCAAAACTGAAAGGTTTTGTTACAACACCAATAGTCAAAGCACCTAATTCTTTTGCGATTCTTGCTACAACAGGAGCAGCGCCCGTACCGGTACCACCGCCCATGCCGGCTGTAACAAATACCATATCTGCTTTACCTATAGCATTAACAATTTCGTCTCTTGTTTCTTCTGCGGATTTTTCACCTTTTTCAGGGTTACCGCCGGCACCAAGTCCGTTTGTCAACTTGCTGCCTATTCTTATTTTATTTTCAGCCAATGACATCTCAAGCACTTGAACATCTGTATTCATTGCCCAAAACTCAACGCCTGAAAGTCCTGCTTTTATCATTCGGTTAACGGCATTGCCACCGCCGCCGCCTACACCTATTACTTTTATATCTGCAGGTGTTCCGCCTACTGCTGACGGATTTTGATTATTAGAATTCTCTTTTTTCCCAAATATGTCCGGAACAAAATTTTCCACTTATTCGCCCTCTTTTTTTTATTCTACACAAGTATTTCGTCTGACTTCTCAATATCATGAGCGGCAGATAAATCCTCTATCTACATACTATTGTAAATTTATTAATTAGTAAAGAAAAAAACTTTAAAATTTTAATATATGTTTATGTTTTTATTATTTTTATATATTTTTATTTGTTTTACCTATAAGGTTTATAGCTTTTCCCAAATTTTTTGCTACAGAGCTGTATATTTCTTTTTCTTCTCCATAGGGTACTTTACTATTTAATAATTCATCTACGTTTTCATTAATATCATTTAATATTTCGACTGTCTGTCTTATTTTTTTACCTTTATTTCTCATATAAAAATAATTTATTAAAGGCAGATTTTCCATAATATACTCTATTCTTTTTTTTATATTTAATGAGGATTTTATAAAAAAATTCCTTTCTTCCTGATTTATTGTTTCTTCATCAATTGTATCCGGAAGATAATCACTATCTAATGTATTTAGCCGTTTATTTTTCCTTTTTTTTCTTATGGGTTTTGTAACTTTTTTATTGTTTATTATTTGTTCATTTAATTCGGGCGAAAAAATATTTGACTGATAAAATTGATTATCGTCTATTGCCATGTTAATTGTATTGCCTGTATTTTTTGTATAAAACGTTACGGGCTGATTTATATTATTTGACGGTATTTCCATTTATACAATTTTCCCTTGCTGATATTATACAGGTTCTTTGTTGTTTTTTTACCGTTTATATATATGAATTTAATTCGGGATATTTGTTCGTAAGCATTTTTAATTCTTCTTCATTAAGATTGGTTTCTTTTATTGATTTAACCATGTTCTGATAATATTCTTGTTTGTATTCGTCTTTAATCATCCCGTAGTAATACAATAAGTTATGAATTTTATAAACAAGAAAATCATTTCTGAATTCATTATAGGTATTTGTTTCTTTTAAAATATTTTCAACAATATTAAATATTTCAATATGGTCAATTAATCTTTGATTGTTATCGGTTAAAACGGAGCCTTCTCTATTGTATCTGTAAACATATAGTTTATCTTTAATAAAGTACATTCTTCTTGCTGTTAATAAAGCGCCAAAAATAACTTTATGGTCTTCAAAATCAAGTCCTTCCGCAAATTCTATATGATTTTTATCAAACAATTCTTTTGTATATAATTTATTCCACACGCACATAGGATATTGAAACGGTGATATATCCCATAAATTAAATATTCTGCCGGAGGGTATATTATCAAAATTTGAATCAACAAAATAAGGGAACGGTGCGGTTTTATTATTTTTTTCATCATAACCGTCAGGCATGCACATTGCTATTTCAAGATTTTTTTCTTTTATTAAAGAATATAGTTTTTCGTACATATCAGGTTTTACCCAGTCATCAGGGTCGACAAAGCCTATACATTCACCTGATGCTATTCTTAATCCGTCATTTCTTGCAGCGCCCGTTCCTTTATTTTCCTTATGTATTACTTTTATTCTTGAATCTTTTTGTTTATATTCTTCAAGAATTTCATAGCAATCATCCGTTGAACCGTCATTTACGCATATTATTTCAATATCTTTTAATGTCTGGTTTATAAGACTGTCAAGTGACTGCCTCAGATATTTACCTACATTGTATACAGGTAATATCACCGATACTTTTACTTTGTTTTCGTTATCACCTGTTTGAATTTCGTTTATCGTTATTTCTTTATTTTGTTTTTTTTCAAATTTAGATAAAATTCTTAGTATTTTTTTTCTGATTTTGATAAGACGTTTAAACGGTTTTAGTTCGTTTTCATAGTATTCTTGCTGTTCTTGGATATGAATTGATAAAGCTTCTTGCAGTGCTTTATGTTTATCTTGCTGTGCTTGAAGCATTTCTTCATATTTTTTTGTTTCTTTTTGAAGATTATTTATATGCCAGTTTTCTACTTCCTTACAGCGTCTTTTTATCTCTTCTTCATACCAATTTCTTTGAGATTCCAACTCTGATAAATAATATTTTTTTTGATTTTCCAAATCTTCAACATTTTTAACGTTATTATAGTTTTCTTGTTTTTTTAATTCTTCAAAAATCTTATTTTCATATTCTATCTTTATTTTTTCGATTTCATATTCATTTTTAGATTTAATTAATGAAATTTCACTCTCATAATACCTTTTTTGAGAGTTTAGGGATTCTTGATATTTTTTTTCAAGATTTAAATATTTATCTTCCTGATTATCCATTTATTGCCTAGTTTTTCTTAAAAATATTTTTAATTTTATTTTTTGCCTGACCGATAAATTTTTTTATCTTTAAGTTTATTTTAACTGATAAAAAACTATTTTCATAATAATCTTTTTGTTTTTTAAGAGCAATTAAATACATATATTTTTGGTTTTGCAGTTTCCATTTAAAATCAGCGTTAAGTTTTTCTTCCTGTTCTCTTAATGATTTTGACTGCCATTTCTTTAATGCAAGTTCTTGTTCAATCATTTGTATGTTAAGACTTTTGACATAATTTTCATGTTCTTTTTTTTCATTATCAATATATTCCTGCCAGCTTTCTTTTTCTTTATCATAATATTGCTGCCATTTATCGTTGATTTCTTTAATTATTATGTTTCTCTCATGCAGTATTGTTTTAATTTTTTTGTTTGTAGTTTTATATTTTTCTATTAAAAATTTTCCGAAATCAAAATAATTGTTTTTTAATATATTTAAAAATTCTTCATAAGCATAGCAAACATCAAGTTTTGATTTTTCATCTTCCGTTAAATCAAATCCGGAGAAAAATTTCTTCATATTATAAAAGTATTCTTTGTAATATTTTTCATCTAACAAAGTAAAACGATGAAAAATATCATCTATTATCCAGCTTAAAATCTCGGTTTCTTTTTCTTTATAAAATGGTGCTTCTTTTAATTTGTTGTATGTAAGAGAAACCATTGGTATTCTGTCATAGACTTTTTTATCTATATTTTGCATGGTAGAGTAAATCCTATTTTGGCGGTAATAATATAGCCAATCCCATACAATATTTACTCTTTTGGCTTTTAGATATGTTCCGAAGAAAAACGGTAGGTCTTCATATATAAAGCCATCGGGGAATTTTTCTCCCGCAGTTTTTAAAAATTCATTCTTGTATATTTTATTCCAAATTACGACATTTATATTTAAAATTTCATCTTTTGTATCATAACAGTTAAAAGAATTTTCTTTAAATTTTTCAAGATTTTTTAAGTCATAATAATCATTTTGTGAATATTCTTTAGTTTTATCATCATATAATTTAGCTAAACACATAGTAATATCGGTATCATGCAGTTTGGCTTTATTATACATTTTCTCAAACATACCGGCTTCAACCCAATCATCAGAATCTACAAATCCTATATATTCACCCTCGGCTATATCAAGTCCCATATTTCTGGCATGTGCTTGTCCTGACAGCTTATTTGTTGACAGCATTTTTATTCTTGAATCATTTTGGGCATACTTTCTTACTATTTCTTCCGAACTATCCGTTGAAAAATCGTTTATGCAAATAATTTCTATATCATTTAAAGTTTGATTTATAACACTTGTTATACTTTGTTCTATATATTTTTCTACATTATGATATGGAATTATTACGGAAATTTTAGTCATTTTCGTTAAATTTCTCCAGATTTGAAAATTTAAAGTTAAATTGCAATTTTATTTTTTTCAAGATTGATATATAAATTTTATCATTATAGTAGTAAATATCAAAGATTTTAGGATGTTTTTTTATTTTAAAAATTAACGATTTGTATTTAAAATAAAAGACACCTTCTTCTTTATATAATATTTCCATAAGTTTATACATGGATTTAATGATATATTTTCTTTTATAAAATTCAAAAATATTTCCTGTTTTAAGTCCCTGAAATAAATGATAATTATATAAAAATCCGCCTTTTAATATTCTTGAGGTGTAAAGATTCTCATTAACAAGCGAGCTTTTTTCTTTTAATTTCTTTGCGAAAGGTAATTTGTATTTCAATTTTAGATTTTCAAATCTGAATATGAAATCTTCTGCTTTCTTTTTACAAAATGAATCTCTGATTTCTTCACAATCCTCGAGTTCATTTATTTTTTCAAGCATTAATTCCGCAATATCAATAATATCAAGATATTTTTTACCCGCTTTTTGTACAATAGAGCCTTTTCGGTTGATTCTATAGTAATACAAAAAATCTCTTACTATAGAAACACGGTTTGTTTTAAAAAATATGGAAAAAAAGAAGGGCCCGTCTTCAAATATTAAACCGTCCGGAAATTGAGCCTTATATTTATCTATTAAACTTTTTCTGTATAATTTATTCCATGCCATTACACAAACGTCCATTATGAATGGCTTTGTATCCTTATAATTAAAGGCTCTATTATCAAATGAATTATCAAAAAATTCCAATGTATAATATTTATTTGAATCATCAATGGTTTGTTTCTGTTCGTCATACTGGTGAACCGCACAAATTGTTATATCTGTATTATATTCCGTCATACTTTTATATAACTTTTCAAGCATTCTTGTATCAATCCAGTCATCAGAATCTATAAAACTTATAAACTCACCCTCTGCAACTTTTAATCCCGCATTTCTTGCTGATGAGAGTCCGCCGTTTTCTTTATCTACAATTTTTATTCTGCAATCTTGTCTTTTGTATTCTTCGAGTATTTTTCTTGAACTATCCGTTGAACCGTCATTTACACATATTATTTCTATATTTGAAAAAGTTTGATTTAGAATGCTGTTGAGGCATTCTTTTAAATATTTTTCTACATTATACACAGGTACTATTACTGATATTTTGGGCTTTTTCATAGTTTAACTCTGTTCCAATTTTGAATATTCAAATTTAAAATTAAATTTTATCCTATAAAATAGTACGACATATATTCTGTCATCCTGGTACCATATATCACATATTTTAGGATGTTTTTTTATTCTTAAAATTAATTTTCTGTATTTTAAATAATATATATTTTCTTCTGTATATAAAATTTGCATTATTTTATACATAAATTTGATTTTATATTTGTTTTTATAGAATCTGATAATATTATTTTTATCTCGCATTTCAATTAATTTAAGATAAATTAATTGAAGTTCTTTTGTAGTTGATTCTTCCTTAAAGACATCATCATCGAATAAGTATTTTTTATTTTTTATTTTTCTATAAAATTGCCATTTATAAAAAATATTAACTAAGTCGTATCTGTATACAATATCATTTATTTTACGTTTTAAAAATTCTGATTTTATTTCATCAAATACGGGTGTGTCTTTAATTGAATTATACATTAAATCAACAACATCAATGATATCAATAAAATGTTTTCCGCCTTTTTGGACAATAGAGCCTTTTCTGTTTATTCTGTAATAGTATAAAAAATCTCTTATAATAGAAACACGGTTTGTTTTAAAAAATATGGAGAAAAAGAAGGGTCCATCTTCAAAGATTAAACCTTCAGGAAATTCCGCTCCTAATTCATCTAAGAAACTCTTTCTGTACAATTTGTTCCATGCCATTACGCATACATCCATTAAAAAATGCGTTGTATCTTTATATGAAAATACCTTATTATCAAATGTTTCGTTAAAATACTCCAATGTAAAATAGGGATTGGAATCATCAATTTGAGATTTTTTTTCATCAAACCTGTGAACTGCGCATATTGATATATCGGTATTCATTTGGGTTATATTGTTATAAAGTTTTTCAAACATTGTTTCATCAATCCAGTCGTCTGAATCAATAAAACTTATATATTCACCTGTTGAAAACCTCAATCCTGCATTTCTGGCTGATGATAATCCGCCGTTTTTTTTATCTATTATTCTTATTCTTGAATCTTTATTTTTATATTCTTTAAGTATTTTTCTTGAATTATCCGTTGAGCCGTCATTAACGCATATTATTTCAATATCTTTAAATGTTTGATTTATAATACTTTCCAAACATTGTTTTAAGTATTTTTCAACATTATATACGGGAACTATTACTGATATCTTAGGCATTTTTATTCTTTAACTTTTCCATATATCTTTTAAACGGGCTTTGTGACAGATATTCTATTTTTGAGTTTAGCTCTTTTATTTTATTTTCATATTCTATTTTTTGAAATGACAGTTTCTCTTCAAATTTTTTTTCTATTTCTTTTATTTTATTTTCTATAATAGTTTTAATTTCTTCTTTATTTGAATTTATTTCTTTATCAAGCTTTTTTATGTTATTATCTGATTCATTTTTAATATTGTTTATTTCTTTATATATACCATCTGATAAATTCTTGTTTTCAAGTTCTGTTTCGTTTTTTATTGAATTAATTTTGGCTTCAATTATATTAGTTAAAGATTTATAATCATCGGTTGTTTTTTTGTATAATTCTTCTTTTGAGTTATTTATTTGCGAATATAAATCATCTGTTTTTTCCTGTCCAAGCAGCTTTATGTCGTTGATATTTTGATGTAATTCGTTTTCTATGTCATCTTTTGTATTTTTGAGGTTTAGATTTAAAATTTCTGAATTTTTTTCAATATTGCTGCTGATATAATTGTAAATTGTGTTTATTTCTAAATAAATGTCATTTATTAAACTGTCTGTTTCTAATCTGTTATAAACCTTTGAAAGTATTTTATCTTCAACAATGTGAATATCCGTATATAAATTGAAAACTTTTTGATTAAAGTCTTCAAAATTATTGTTTACAACAAGTTTATACCCTTCAAAATAGTAGACTTTTTTCCATTTAATATCATCTGAATCATTAATATCCAGATTTTGAAAAATTTTTTTCATTAAAAAAAAGTATTCTTTTTGATAATTTTCCTGCAAAAGTGAATATCTGTGGAATAAATCATCTATAATCCAGCCTTTGATTTTATCTGTTATATCAGATAAAAAGTCAAATTGTTTTAACTTTTCATAAGTTAAAGAGACCATATAGGGTCTATCCAGAATTTTTTTATTAAATTGAACCATTGTGGAATTTTTGCGGTTAATTCTGTAAATATAAAGATTTTTCCAAACTATTTGAATACGTTTTGCGGGAAGAAATGTAGCAAAAAAGAAAGGTAAGTCTTCATAAATAAAACCTTCCGGAAATTTTTCTCCGGTTTTTAAAAGGTATTCTCTTTTATATATTTTGTTCCATAGTACTACATTTAATTTTAAGATAACATCTTTTATATCTTTAGCGCTGAAAACCTTATTTGACATTTTTTCAAGCTCTTTAAGCGAGTAATAACCTGATAAAATAAATCTTTCATTTATATCATCATATTCTCTTGCTTGGCAGATTACTATATCATTATCATTTTCTTTCGCTTTGTTATAAAGTTCAAAAAACATGTTTTTCTCAATTTTATCATCCGAGTCAACAAAACCTATATATTCACCTTGTGCAATTTCAATGGCACGATTTCTTGCAAATCCTTGTCCTTGTCTTTCTTTTAGGTCTATTATCTTTATTCTCGAATCTTTTTCAATATATTCTTGGGCTATTTCTCTTGATTTATCAGATGAAGCATCATTTACCAATATTATTTCAATATCATCAAGTGTTTGATTTACAACACTATCCAAGCATTCTCTTATATATGCTTCTACATTATTAAATGGTATTATTATTGATACTTTTGGCATTCTATCTTCCGTTTTTCATTATTTTCTCATTTACTTCTCTGTATAAATTTGAAAGTTCATTATAAAATTTTGAATTATTCTCGTTTATCACCAGATATATTTTATCTATATTATTTTGAATTGTTTTTTCAAGTGTATTTATTTGTGAAATTGTATTTATGTTTGTTTCGGATTCCGAAATATTTGTACCTGATAATATTTCTATTTTTTCAGTTAACTCTTTTTTGGTAATCTCAATCAAATTGTTAAGGCTGTTGTACATAATTTTTTGCTCATTAATTGTTTCATTGATTTTGTTATAAATTTGATTAATGTCATTTTTTAGTTCTTCTTTTGTTTCATTGTTAAGTTTTTCAGTATATTTATAATTAGTGGTTATTTCATTATAAACTTTATTAATTTCTTCACCTTTTTTATTAGATTCTGAGTTAATAAAGTCATAAATTTTTGAAATATCTGCGTATATATGAGAGTTATTCTCCTGAATTGAATTTATGGCATTTTGTATAATATTTTTGGTATTTTCTTCTATTTGTTTTTCTTTGTCATAAAGATTTTTTTCAAGGCTGTTAAACCTTACCGTTAAGTCATAAACTTTATTATTTATAGTATTATCAGTATTTTTATAAAATTCATTTAATTGTTCTTTTTGTGAAATTTTAAGTTCTTCAAATCCTTTTTGGTATTTATTATTAATCAATTCTTCTATATTTGAATTATTTTCAATAAAATTTCTTTTATAAAGTTTATTTTGTTTTATTTCTGCTTTTGAACAGTTGTTTTCTAAAGTTTCAGCATAAAGATTTTGGATATATTCTTCTGTTATATTAGTTTCAGGAGTGAGAATACAAATATATTCACCGGATAATAAGTCAATTAGCGCATATTCAACTGATTTAAAATCATTATTTTCAGGAAAATTAATATATCTAATTTTAGAAGAATTGATTAATTCAGGGGTATAGTCTCCATCGCCATAGGCACCTAAGATAATTTCTATATCTTCAAATGTTTGATTTATTAATTTAGAAAGAAACTCTTTTATTCTTTCATCATCTCTTTTATATATAACAGCTATTGATATTTTTGGGGTATTCATTTTTTCATGCTCTTTTTTAATTTATCAAAAATACTTTCTTTTTTTAATTCATATTTGTTTTCAAAGGCAGCAATTATATTTTCTAAGTCTGATAATTTTTTTTCATATTTAACTCTTTGAATGTTTAGTTGTTCGTTAAAAGTATTTTGCAGCTCTGATATATGTCGTTTATATTTGTTTTCTAAGGTTTGCAGTCTTTCATTAAAAGTATTTATTGCAGATTCAGTATTATTTTTCAATTCCTGATTTAATACTTTAACATTCTCAATTGCAGATTCAAGTTTTTTATTGTTCTCTAAATTTTTATTTTCAATTTTATCATTTAAAATTTTATGACTTTCATTAAATTCACTGAATAAATCGGTAAATTGTTCATTTGTATAAGAATATATATTTTGGGCTTTATGAGTAATATCAAACTTGATTGTTTGTATTTCATTTGTGTTTACTTTTAGTTTATTTTCAGTTTCATTAACAAGTTTTTCTGTGTATTTATAGTTTTTAGAGATTTCATCATAGACTTTAGAGACTTTTTCATCAGTTTGAGAGGTTAAATCAGATTTAAGCGAGTTGATAGAATCATTAGAGCGCTGTTCAGCGTCAATGATGGAGGATTTCAGTTCATCAGATAATTGGTTGGTATAGTCATAGTTTTTAGAGATTTCATCATAGACTTTAGAGACTTTTTCATCAGTTTGAGAGGTTAAATCAGATTTAAGAGCGTTAATGGAGTCAATCGAGCGCTGCTCGGAGTCAATAATAGAAGATTTTAGTTCATCAGATAATTGATTGGTATAATCATAGTTTTTAGAGATTTCATCGTAGACTTTAGAAACTTTTTCATCGGTTTGAGAGGTTAAATCAGATTTAAGAGCGTTAATGGAGTCAATCGAGCGCTG
>CANQCO010000063.1 GCA_947589705.1 Candidatus Gastranaerophilales bacterium | reverse complement strand
TAGTGCTAATTTTTTCATATTATTTCCCTGCTTTTTCTTCTTTCATAACTTCCTGAACGGCTTTTAATGCTTGAAAACTATCGGGGAAACCGATATAGGGCATAATTTGAATAATTGAAGCAGTTATTGTTTCAATAGAGTTTCCTGCTTTTAAATTGCCTTTTATATGGCTTTTTAGAGTATCAAAGTTTTTTGTAGTTGTTAAAACAGCTACTGTTAAAAGCTCTCTTGTTTTAAGCTCCAGTCCTTCTCTTGTGTAATAGTCGCCAAAACATACTTCAGTTAAAAATCTTGCTACATCACTTCCCATATTACCGGGCAGATTTTTAAAATTTTCTTTTATCTCACCGCCATACAGAGGATTTTGGATTTCAAAACCTTTTGTAAATCTGTCTTTTTCAGTCGTTGTTGCTGTTGATTTTAACTCACCTTCAAGCCCTCTTTCTTTAATTACTTCATTAAAAACGGCTATTGCATTAAGAGTTTTAGGAAAACCGATAAAAGGTGCACATTGATAAATGGCTTCTCTAATTTCAGTCGGATTATTGCCTGCATTTAATGCCCCATTTATATGAGCCTTTAACTGCGGAAGCGTTTGCAAAGCGCTAAGCGTTGTAACCGTCAATAGCTCCCTCGTTTTTATATCAAGCTCGCCCACCTCAAAGACTTCACCAAAGATATATTTTTGCAAAATATCCATAAAGTCTTTATCTTCGCCCTTATTATTTTCAAGGCTGATATTAAAAAGTGTTTGAAGATTTTTATTTGCGATATCATATCTTGTCATTTTTTCCTCCTTAGCAGAAACCGTTGAACTTATTGAAAGCATAATTAATATTAATATTGCGAGTATTTTTCTCATAATCTTTGCCCTTTTTGTTGACACAACATAACAATAATAGTATATTTATTTTGACACTATGTCAATAGATTTAAAAAGGAAGAAATATGCCCAAAGGTTCAACAGAACTTATTAATTCGAGAAAAGAAGAAATTTTAAATGCGGCTGAAAAGCTGTACAAAGTAAAAAATTTTAAAGATATAACTTTAAATGATATTGCAGAGCTTACAACTTTTAAAAGAACCTCGATTTATAACTACTTTGAAACAAAAGAAGAAATCTTCCTTATGCTAAATAAAAGGCAATATGAGGCTTGGGTATCTGATTTAGAAAATATTATTCAAAATAATAAAACTTTATCAAAAGATGAAATTGCAAAAAATATCGCTGAATCATTAGCAAAAAGAGAAGATATGCTAAGGCTGATGATGAACCATTTTGATATGGAGGCAAACAGCCGTCTTGAGGTATTGGCGGAATTTAAAACAGCATTCGGAAATTCTATGAAAACTTTAAATAAACTGCTCGAAAAACTCTGCCCTGAAATGAAAGATGGTGACAGAACAAAATTTATTTATGCTCTGTTTCCTTTTATTTACGGGATTTACCCTTATACAACCGTAAGCGAAAAACAAAAAGAAGCAATGGAAATAGCCGAGGTCGGATTTATTCATCACAGTATTTATGAAATAACTTATAACTCAGTCAAAATGCTTTTAAAATAAGAGGTAAAAATGAAATAAATTACCTTGAAGAACTATATGTTTCTCACACCTTAGCAGGAGTAATGGCTCAAAATAACGCAAGATTCAAACAAAAACCACGTTTGGATTAAAAATGCAAAAAATGTAAAATAAATTTGAGTTGTATTATTATTTTAAAAATTCATAATTTTTTTTTATAAATTTTGATTTTATCTTTTTTGTTTAAAAGCTTTGTTTTATCAAGTTTTTCTTTCTGTTTTTCTATAAACTCAGGATACGCATAGGGATAATCGCTTCCATATAAAAGATGTGATTTATCTGTCATATTTAATAATCCGTACAATTGGTTAGGAACACTAAAACCAGCTAAATCATAATAAAATTTATTCAAATAAATTTTTACATCAATTATTTTATTTTTGCTTTTTGATTCCGCCAATTTTTGAAATCCCTCAATCCTGTCATAAAGTGAAGGCAGAAGTGAACCCCCATGCGGAATTATAAATTTAATATCGGGGTAGCGTTCAAGCGTTGAAGAATAAATTAAATTCAAAACTGAAAGTGTTGTTTCGTTTAAATATAGTGCCATTGCGGGCGGATATTCTTTTATGGCGCAGTCAGGCAGATTTAAGGTTTGAACGGGGTGCAAAATAACAATAGCTTTTCTTCTATTTAATTCTCTAAAAACAGGGTCAAATTTTTCATCGCCTAAATAAGTCCCATTGACACTTGTCGGCAGTTTTATACCGATTGCGTGAAGTTCATCATAAGCATAATTTATTTCTTTTATTGAATTTTCTATATCAGGCAGAGGCAGTGTTGCAAAAAGTTTAAATCTATCAGGGTATTTTGAAACAATTTTTGCTCCTTCATCATTAATTTTTCTAACCAGTTCAACCGTTTCTTTATTATCGCCCCAATAAGGGTGAGGACTGGCTAACGATATAAAAGCAGTTTTTATACCTATTTCATCCATAAATTTCAGCTGTTTTTCAATACTCCAATCAGGAGTCGGCAAGCCATCAGATTCAATGCCTTTTGTGCCGTGCTCTAAAAGAGATTGTTTGTAACAATCGGGAACATAATGCTCGTGAATATCATATATTTCAATATTTTGGCTAAAGCAAACGATTGAACCGCTAAAATTAAAGCTGAAACTATCAGAAAATTCTTTTTCATTATTATACTATTTTTCTTTCAAAAATTTTGTTAAAGTTTTTCCGCCTATACCCCAGTTATCAACATCATTTTCCTTTATAAGTACATAAAAAAATTCTTCATCTACACCAAGCACTTCGCTTGCAACTCTTGTAAATTCAGAGATTAATTTTTCTTTCTGTTCAAGTGTGGGTCTAACCGCTTCTATTTGAATAATAGGCATAATTTTCTCCTTTTTTATTTTATATTGACATTGTGTCAATATAAAAATTAAGGAGTAAAAAATATGGATAAAATAGCGCTTGGTGCTTGGGCTTGGGGAAATGACGGAACTTTCGGAAATAATTTAACCAAGGATGATTTAAGACCTGTATTTCAAACAGCTGTTAAAAACGGGCTTACTTTATGGGATAGTGCTTATGTTTACGGAATGGGTACAAGCGAAAAAATTTTAGGTGAATTTTTAAGGACAATTCCGAGAGACGGTTTTCAAATAAGTGCAAAATTCACTCCTCAATGTGCGTCTTTGTTTCAGGAAAACCCGGTAGAAGCAATGTTCAATAAAAGTGCCGAGCTATTGGGAGTTGATTTTATAGATTATTATTGGATTCATAATCCGACTGACGCTCCAAAATGGGTTCAGCAATTAATACCATTGGCAAAGAGCGGAAAAATCGGTAAAATCGGGCTATCTAATCACAATTTGGCTGAAATAAAAGAAGCTCAAGAGATATTATCAAAAGAAGGATTAAAAATATCAGCCATTCAAAACCACTTTAGTATTTTAAATCGTTCAAGCGAAGATTCAGGTATTCTTGATTATTGCAGGCAAAACGGAATAACATTTTTTGCTTATATGGTTTTAGAGCAAGGCGCATTATCCGGCAAATATGATACAAAGCACCCGTTTCCCGAGAACTCGGACAGGGGAAAAACATATAACCCTATTTTGGATAAGCTTGAAAAATTAAACGCACTTTTAAAAGAAATTGCAGATAAATATAATGTCCAAACTGCACAAATCCCGATTGCATGGGCTATAGCAAAAGGAACACTCCCTATAGTCGGAGTTACAAAAGTATATCAGGTTCAAGATTTAATTAAAGCTATAAATATTAAACTATCCTCTGATGATATTGAAAAAATTGAAAATTTGTCTAAAATTTTAGATATAAATATAATTCGATATTGGGAAAAAGAAATGAAATAAGGAGAAAATAAATGAAAAATATCTTTTTAATAATTTTAGGCTTAATTGTTGCAGTTTTAGGAGCTGTTTGGACTCTAAATGGTATATCACAAGCGAAGGAGGATACAAATATGGATAAAAAAGTATTGGTAGCGTATTTTTCGGCAACGGGAACAACAAAACAAGTTGCTCAAAATTTAGCAGAGGCAATAAATGCGGATATTTATGAAATAAAACCTAAAGTCCCTTATACAAAAGCTGATTTAGATTGGACTAATAAAAATTCAAGAAGCACGCTTGAAATGAATGACCATAATTCACGCCCCGAAATAGTTAATGATGATTTTTCAACCGATAGTTATGACACAATATTTTTAGGCTTCCCTATATGGTGGTATATAGCTCCTACCATTGTTAATACATTTTTGGAAGCACACGACTTTACAAATAAAAAAATCATTCTTTTTGCAACATCAGGCGGAAGCGGATTCGGCAGAACTGTAGATAACCTGAAAAAAAGCGTTTCAAATACAACCGAAATAAAAGAAGGCAAGTTATTTAATAATCATCCGACAAAAGAAGAACTTAAAAAATGGACAGAAGGAGTTTTATAAGAAATTCTATAATTGCTGCAGGAACTATCGTAGGCGGGGCAATACTTTCAAAATCCGTATTGCCCTCATTAAGTAAGGAAAAAGGAAAAATGAAAATATTAGTAATAACGGGAAGTCCGAGAAAAAACGGCAACTCAAATACCTTAGCAGATAATTTTATCAAAGGAGCAAAAGAAAAGGGTCACAATATTGTTCGTTTTGACAGTGCTTTTAAAAACGTTCACCCTTGCGTTGCTTGCAATAAATGCGGTATGGATGGGGATTGCGTTTTTAATGACGACTTTAATTATATAAAAGAAAATATAGTTGATTCAGATATGGTTGTTTTTGCTACTCCTATGTACTATTTTGGAATATCCGCTCAATTAAAAGCAGTAATAGACAGGTTTTATTCAATTAATGGAAAAATTCACACCACTAAAAAAGCTGCGCTTATTTTAACATACGCTGATACTTCAAAAAAAGAAGCTGAACCGATTAAAACCCACTACGAAGTGCTTTTAAATTATTTGAGCTGGCAAGATGCAGGGCAAATCATAGCATCGGGAGTTTGGACGGAAGGTTCCGTAAATAATACCGTTTACCCAAAACAAGCCTACGAACTCGGAAAAAGTTTATAAATTAAAAGACCGATAGCAGTTAAACTATCGGTCTTTTTTATTATTTATTCAAGTTTTCTAATGTATCATAAACTTTTGAAACTATTTTCCAAGTACCATTGATTTTATTCATTATCAAAAAATCCGTAAATTTATATCCATGCCAGTTGTCTTCAATTACCCTGACCGTTGCAATTGTTTTTTCCAATGAAATAACATCAACTCTAGTGTTATAGTCAGCTCCGACAGCACCAAATTTATCAATAGTATCGTAAAACTCTTGAATCGGACCTGATTGATAAACTTCTTCATTTAATTGACCAAAGAAGCAGGCTTTTTCATAAAAATACGGTTTTACTATTGAACTATCCCCTTTTTTAACAGCTTCTATAAATTTTCTTGCTACATTTTCAACTGTACTATATTCTTTAATATCTTCTCTCATAATATCTCCTTTCAAATTTTATGTTATATTTAAAGTATCAGTTTAACAAGTACGGTAATAAAGGTAACTATCTGACTATATGAAAAAAGATTGTTTAAAAGAAGTTGAAAGTTATAATCAAACCGGTTTTAATTATACAATGTCTTTAATTAATGGCAAGTATAAACTAACTGTTTTATATGCTGTTTACAGACACAAAAAAATTCGATTTAACGAGTTACAAAGGTATTTACACATTTTATCGCACAAAACTTTAAGTAATACACTAAAAGAGCTTGAGAATGATAATTTAATTAACAGAAAAGAATATCCTCAAATACCGCCAAAAGTTGAATACAGTTTATCAGACAAAGGACAAACATTTATTCCTATACTATATAAAATGTGCGAATGGGGCGAAAAGTATATAAACTAATCTAAATTTTATTCATAAAAAAACCTCTTATAGAAGTATCTATAAAAGGAACAATGTTTCGCTAGTATGAGTTTTTAAAAATTAAATTTTAAATTTATTTTATAAAAAATTTATCCAATAGGCTATTAGCCTTTTGACGTATAGAATTAGTTAATTTATTTTATTAATTTGACATTTTTTGTATTTTTTTATTAAATATTTTGGTATAAGTTAAAAAATGGATAATATATGAAAAAGAAATTAATAATTTTTACAATCGGAATGATTTCTTCAACAATATTTCTTACAATTCTTTTATTTATAGCAAATAAAATATATTCGGATATATTTGCATATAATATTTTGCTCTTAATAATTATTAGTACCATATTGGGTTTTGGTGTATATTTATTACCACTTTCCATTGGGGGGGGGGGAGAAACGAGAACAAATATTAAAAAAGTATGAGTTATTTTTGGTATTAGTTTCTTTCTTTTTGTTTAATATTCTTTATTCGTTTTATATTACTATAATTCTTGATAGAAGTTTATCAGGATTCATTTATTTTTATACGGTTGAGAATAAAAGTATAAGTATGGATATATATAATGAAAGTTATTTTAGACCTTTTGTAGAAAGGCGGTTTGAAGATGGACAACAACTTGGATTTTTAGAATGTGATTCTAAAACAAGAACCTGCACTCCTACTTTAAAAAATAAATTTATATATTATGTAACATATCCCATAGGAAAATTAACAGGTACATTGAAAAATTACGATAGATTCAAAATATTTATGGAAGAAAATAATTAAACCGATTTGAAAAACCGATTAGACTTTTTGCTTATGATACATATCAATTCTCAGATTATGATAAATATGATTTGAAAACTTTTGACAAAAATGATAAATTAAAACACAAAGAAGAACAGTTTCCTCTAGACCTTCAATATGCTTTTAAATCAGGTGAAAGTATGATTAAAAGCCTTCTGTAAAAAGTAGTTTATAAAAACTTAATTTTATAAATTATAAACCTAAACACCCGATAACAACGGGTGTTTTTACTAGATTAAATACCCTTGTTAAAATTTTTAAATATTTTATACTTTAAGTCATTGACTATTAGTCAATAAAATGTATAATAAAATTATAAGATTGAAATAGGGTTTTAAAATGACAAAAAGACAGGAAAATGCACTTATTACGAAGCAAAAACTATTAGATACGGCTGAAAATTTAATAAAATCTAACGGTTTGAGTTCTTTGAGCGTTGAAGATATAACCAAAATAGCAGGGGTTGCAAAAGGTACTTTTTATGTTTATTTTAAGCATAAAGAAGATATTATTGCTGAAATCTGCCGTGGGTATTTCAAAGAAATCGAACTTAAAATTACAAATACAAAAAATAAAAATATTATTGAGAAATTAACCCTGTATTTTATTAACTTTATGAACGCAGTTGAAATATACGGAATTAATATTTGCAGAGAATGGATAAAATCGGCTATTGACCCTAAAACTGCCTTTGATAATAACGGTATAAGTAAGTGGCAATATGATTTTAATATGTTAGAAAATATTTTAAAAACCGCAATCAAAAATAAAGAATTAAAGAAAAATACCCCCATAGAACTTTTGACGCATTTAATTATTTCGCAATTATACGGAATGATGACTGTTTGGTGTATGTCTGACGAGGTATTTGAGCCAAAAGAATGGACAAAAAAGTTCAGCAAAATTCAGCTAAAAGCGATATTGAATGATTATATTGAAGGATAAAGAAAGGCAAATTATGAGCAAAAAAGTTTTAATTTTATCGGGAAGTCCAAGAATTGGAGGAAATTCAGATATTTTGTGCGATGAATTAAAAAAAGGCGCACTTGAAGCGGGAAACAGCGTTGAAAAAATCAATGTTGCAAAAATGAAAATAGATTACTGCAGGGGTTGTTATTATTGTGCTAAAAATGGCGGAATTTGTGCAATAAAAGATGATATGGCGCAAATCTTACAAAAAATGATAGATGCAGATGTTATAGTTTTATCAAGTCCCGTTTATTTTTATTCGATTGACGCACAATTAAAAGCGCTGATTGATAGAACCGTCGCTCGTTGGACGGAAGTTAAAAATAAAGATTTTTATTATATTGCAACATGTGCAGATGGTATTGAAGGCTTAAATCGAACAATTGAATGTTTTAGAGGCTACGCCGATTGCGTTCAAGGCGCTAAAGAATGCGGAATAATTTATGGTCACAGCGTATACGAAAAAGGTGAAATTTTAGATAAACCCGCTATGAAAGAAGCTTATGAAATGGGTAAATCTATAAAATAAGGAGAAAATATTATGAAAACAAGAAAGCTTAGAAACATTGAAGTTAGTGCAATCGGAATGGGTTGTATGGGATTTTCACATGGCTATGGTGCAATACCGACTGAAGAAGAATCAATTAGGCTTATACATAAAGCTTATGACTTAGGCTGCACTTTGTTTGATACGGCAGAAGCCTATGGACCTTTTGTTAATGAAAAACTGGTAGGCAAAGCCATTAAACCTTTTAGAGATAAGATAATTTTAACAACAAAATTTGTTCCCGTATTTCAAGAAGGTCAAGAAATCCCGGAGGGCAAGTTATCTAAAAAAGGGGTAACAAATGCCTTGAATGACTCTCTAAAACGCCTTCAAACAGACTATATTGATATTTATTATGAACATAGAGTTCCATTAGATAGCAGGGTTGAAGATGTTGCAGAGTGGATGAGCGAATTTATAAAAGAAGGTAAAATCAGAGCTTGGGGACAATCACAATCAACGGTTGAACAAATTAAAAGAGCAAACGCAGTTTGCCCGCTGTCCGCTATACAATCTGAATACTCCCTGATGGAGAGAATGTTTGAGCGTGATGTAATTCCATTATGTAAAGAATTAAATATTGGTTTTGTCGCATTTTCTCCTATGGCTGGCGGATTTTTATCAGGTAAATATAACAAAAATACAGTTTATAAAGGCGATGACGTTAGAAGAGTTATAACAAGATTTAACCCCGAAAATGTAGAAAAGAATCAGCCTCTATTAGATTTATTAAATGAAGTTGCCGCAAAAAAAGGAGCAACACCGGCTCAAATATCTCTTGCTTGGATGCTATATAAAAATGATTTTGTAGTACCTATCCCTGGTATGAGAAAAGATGAAAGAGTGGTTGAAAACCTAACTGCAGCCGATATTACTTTGACAGAAGAAGAATTTAACAATATTGAAACAGAGTTGAATAAAATCACAATTTACGGGAACAGAACAGATGAAGATATCCATAAATTAGGCACTGTTAAAGCAATGTAATAAAATAAAAAATATTAAAAAAGCCGATAAGTTAAATATCGGCTTTTTTAATATTTTTCAGATAATAATGCCGCCCCTGCTGCAGATAAATATCTGCCATTTGGGATATTTATAACCTTCACGCAAAGTGCAGATTCAGCGAAATCCGCTATTCCAATTATTTGAGATAATCCGCCTGATAAAAGAATCTTATCAACTTGCACTTTTCCTAAAAGCGGAATTGCTTTTTTTAATATCTGCCATATAACTGCTTCAATTAATTCTACCCCCCCCCAAGAGGTTTTTGAGATTAATTCAACTATTTCGCTTTGTGCAAATACAGCACATACTGATGAAAGATGAATTTGAGGCTCTTTTGCACCAGTTAAATCAATAGAGTCAAAATTTTTTCCAAGCATATTAAGTACATTGGAAAGAAAGATTCCACTGCCTGCTGCACATTTGTCGTTGACAAAAAATTCTTTTAGCTGCCCGTCTTTTTGCCTGATTATCTTTGTGTCCTGTCCTCCAATATCAAGAATAAGTTCGCATTCGGGACAAAAATAATGCACACCCCTTGCTAGAGCTGTCAACTCGTTTATACATTTTACCGATAATATATTTCCCTTACCGTAACCACATGAAATTATCTTAGCACCCGGATATTCCGTAAGAAGCTTTTTAACTTTTTTTTCAAAATATTCTTTTTGATTTATCGGAGTTTTCTCATAAAACAAACTTTCTATTTTCATATCTTTCATAACACAGTATTTTGTATAAGTAGAACCTATGTCCACTCCTATTGAATACATACCGTCTCCTTAAGCAAATCTATCTGTTTTTTTGCTTTTTCAAGAGAAAGGAAATTACGGTCAATCATATCAATTTCAAGCTCCGCCTGAGGTATACCAATGTCCTTAGCAGATACAAAATCACACTTGCAGCTTTTATTGTGAAGTGTTACAGCACAAACAGCTTTTGAATCTTTAATAAGCTTAGTAAGTCTTTCTGTTCGTGTCTTCTGTGATAAGTTTAAGAAAGTATAGTTATATGCCGAAAACAATTTATCAAAGACACTGTTTCCGCTATAATCAAGACTCCACCAGGTTATATAGTTAGAACCGCATATCCTAAAACCGTCAAGACACTCTGAAAGATACCTCTTTGGATGATACCATAAAGGATATCCAAGCCAAAATATTGGTATCAAGCTTTTGTCTGCCTCTGTTAACCCGTTAACTTCCTCACATATTGCTTTATAAAGTTCTATAGTATTTGGATTACATCTTGAAGTAATAAGATATGAGATGTAGTCAAAAAGCGCAGTTGGTTTAATTTCTTTTTTTGGTAGAACTTCTATAACTTTATTCCACCAATAAACACTTTTTATACTATTTTGTATATTCGCTTCAAGCAACTCCTCATCAAGTATATTACCTGTCAAATTTTCAAGATGCGCTATCAAATCTTTATGTTGAGCTGTTACATATTTGTAGGCTCGTTGTCGGTCTATAGATTCTCCGGGATAGTCAATAACGAAAATAGGAATATTATATTTTGCAGATAATATATTCCACCAATTTGGAAGAGTATTACACTGATTATTAGTAGCAATAAGTATATCAGGTTTTGGCGGTATCCCCCTGGGACCATCTTTAAGTTCAAGACAACCTTCTAAACAACAGGAATAAGAACAACAATCACGACTCAAAAAGTTTTGTTCACTTTTTTCAAGAAAAGGTTGTTCTTTATTGCTTGCAGCAATTACTGCAGCATAACTTTCGGGGTAATAATAATAAACACCAAGAGTTTCTAGAATTTCAACAGGCGTAAATGCTGTTACCCAGGCTACCTTCTTTTCCGGAACTTCTCCACGTGCATACTTTGAAAAGTATTTATAATACTCCCTCATCAAAGATGATTGTAGTTTTGTTACAGACTGAACCATAATATACTCCTTTATATCATATCAGAAAAAGCTTCCAGTGCGAGTTCAAACTTTTTATGGTCTTCTGAGTTCGCTAGCGAAATTTTCAGAGATTTTATTCCCTCTAAACGAAGTTTTTTCTCGTATACAGAATAGAGATAATCGTATGCTTCGCAGTATTTCCGGGTTAGGAAAATAACACCATTTACTTCTTTTTCTTTTATTTCCCTAATATCATTTGCAATTATCTCTCCAAAGTTGTTCTGCGTTGGAGAAAGCCTTCCGGATAGTATGCTTGTAGCTATATTTTTATATATATCATAATCAATTTTACAAGGTATAGTACTTACCAGTCGTCCTGATTCAGGCAGATTATCTCCCACAACCCTAAGCTTTGATTTTTCCATAACTTCAAGTATGTCTAAATCAGTTAAAAAAGAGCCTATAAGATATACTCTTTTACCTTTCCAGTCTTGTTTCTTTGGTTCAGGAACATATTGTTCAAATAAAGGTTTTGTAAGCATTTTGTGTATACCTGTAAGATAATCACAATATGAAATATTTTCAAGATTATCATATAGTAACTTAACTTCTCTGTTCCTTCGATTTAAAGCTTCAATTCTCTTTTCTATGTTTGTAATTTCAATTCCAAAATGTGCTTCTATAGCCTGTTTATATGCTTTGATTTCTTCAGCAAAATAAGTAATTGCAAATTCATCTTTCCTTGATGGAACCGGTAATTGATAGATAAATTTGTCTGTTTGCCCAATATAGCTTTTTATAATTCTTGTGCTGTCACAGGATTTTGGAAATACTGCCCCATCTATAGAATTGTCATATAATACCTGAGAAATATAATCTGCAGCATATTGACAGTAGTGAGATATAGCATTAGTGTTGCCTGTATATCCAACAAAACGCTCTGTGTCACAAATCTGTTCAGGTATGAAATTCGAAAGAGATAATATCTTCATTTTTTGCACTCCGTATATCCATTTCCCCAAAAACAATATTTCATTAAGTAATTTCAAATAACAACTTTCAAATTATATCACAAATTTTTCTAGCTTTTGCAAACACACATTAACTATTTTTTAATCAGATTTCAAATAGTTTATGAACAACGAATTTTCCACAATTTTATTTTTAGGCTATATTGTTTTTGTTGGCAAGAAATCAAAAAATCTACCTGCAAACCTAATATTTCTTCGTTCAATTTTATTAACTTTTCATTTTTCTATACACAAATGTACAAAAACAACTCAGATTTTTAAAACAATATGCACTTGATAATGATTTGCCTTTTCTAGTTTTTGGCTATTAATATTTCTTTAAATTTTTAAATATTTACTAAAGGATTTAATTAAACTGTCCGATAAAAAGAAATAAAAAAATAACACGGAGTGTAAAAATGGAAATAAACGGAAGTAAAAGAGTAAATAATATAAATGTTCCTGTATTTAAAGGTGAAAAGAATGAAAAAACAATACCTGAGGAAAAGCAGACTGAAGTAGCTGCTTCTGAAGCCTTAAATGCGTATGGACGGGCAATGGTAAATCAGCCCCAAAAAACTCAAAAAGAAATTATTTTTACAGTTGATAGATGAAGCAATAAAAAATTATGAAGAAAAATTGGACTGTGATGAAGAAAGAAAAAAACAGTTCATACAAAAATTGAATAGATTTAGGGATTTTGTTCCTCGTGAATCATCAGAAAATGATGTTAAACAAATAAATAGATATTATCTTCTAAGCGGGTACAAAGAAGATGATATGCAACTTGTTAAACAATTATTTGAAGAAAAAAATGAAGATGGTAATTTTAGGTTTGATGCATATTACATTTCCTTTATTTTACAAGTAGAACCAGAGAATAGAGATGTATTAGAAACCTTAATTAATGCAAAAGATAATGATGGTGAATTTAGATTTGATGGCGATGACATTTCGTCAATTCTATGTCGAGTTACGCCTGAAAATAAAGATTCACTTCTTGATTTAATAAATGCAAAAAATAGTGATGGACAGTTTAGATTTA
>CANQCO010000062.1 GCA_947589705.1 Candidatus Gastranaerophilales bacterium | reverse complement strand
TTACATTCAGATATGTTATTAAATCCTCTTATTCCAAGGAAGGAACTTGAAAAAGAAAGAAAAGTTGTTATTGAAGAAATAGCAAAAAATAATGACAAACCGACCAACATTTTATACAAAAATTTTATAAATGAATTATACAAAACACACCCGTATAAAAGAGAAGTAATAGGAAAAAAAGAAGTTATTGAAACAATAACAAGAGAGCAGATTTTTGATTTTTATAATAAATGGTATACTCCTGAGAACATGACAACAGTAATTGTAGGAGATATAGATACTCAAAAAGCCTTAAATCTTGTAGAAGAAAAGTTTAATAAGCCATCCGCATCGGAAACAAAGAAACATAAACCTGTAGCATACAAACAGGATAAAAAACCCGAGAAACAACTTGAAGTAAAACAAGATTTAAATGTTGAAACCGGTTATATAATGATTGGATTTAAAGGTGTACATCCAATGGAGAATAAGGATTCTTATGCTCTGGATATACTTGCGACAATACTCGGTGACGGAAAATCTTCAAGATTATATAAAAGCATTAAAGATGAAAAACAAATGGTGCATTCAATATCAGCCTCTCACGCTTCAATGAGAGATGATTCAATATTTTATATTTCAGCAAATTATATAACGGAAGATATGGAAAGATTAAAATCCGCTATTTTTACGGAAATAGAGAAATTACAAAAGAATGAAATAACACGGGAAGAAATCCAAAAGGCAAAGAATATAATTGAACGAGATACATTTTATTCACGAGAATCCGTTTCAAATATTGCAGGTGAGATTGGATATACAGTGACCGTTACCGATGATACGGATTACTATAAAAATTATCTGGCAAATATTAATAAAGTCAGCGCTGAAGAGTTGAAACATGCTGCAAAAACATATTTAAATAAAGAAAATGCAGTAATTTCAATAATTACACCAAAACAGAAAAACAAACAAAAAATTCTCTCTCAGAGCGTAAAAGATTACCAAGCAAAAATATTAAGCCAAACCGGTAATACAACAAAATATCTTTTGGAAAATGGTGCGACATTAATTATTACAAAAAATACCGCAAACGATATAATAGCAATGCAGATGACATCAAGAGGAGGAAACAACCTCGAAAAAATTCCGGGTACGGCATATATTACAGCAGAAACAATTTTAAAAGGAACAGACAAATACAAAAGTCATGAACTTTCTCAGCTTTTAGAAGAAAACGGAATAAGGCTCTCTCCGATTTCAAGCGGTGATTCATTCAGTCTTGTAACTAAATTTACAAAAAATGAAAAAGATTTAGCACTTGAAATGTTCACAGAAGCTTCACAAAATGCAACTTTTGATGCTTATGATGTTGAAAGAGTCAAAGCTGATAAGATGTATGCAATAAAAAACAGTAAAAATACTCCCGATTCTGTTGCATTTGACGAATATAAAACGGCAGTATGGGCTAATACTCCATTTGGAAATACAAATAAAGTTCTTGAAAAAACAATTCCTCAAATTCAAAGAGAAGATGTTGTTGAATTTTACAAGAATCTTTTCCCTGCTCAAAATACAGTTATAACAATTAACGGAAATGTAGATGAAAAAGAATTTATCAACTATTTTTCAAACCTGTTAAAAAATACGGGAACGGAAAAAATTAAATTAACTAATTACAAATATAAATATAAGTCTTTAACAACAAATAAAATAATAAAAATAGATAGAGATTCAGAAGCAGCATGGTTAATTTTAGGTTTTTTAACAGATGGAATTATGAACCAGAAAGATTGGGCAAGTCTGCAAATTATTAATTCGATTTTGGGTTCAGGTATGAGTTCAAGATTATTTACTAACCTAAGAGATGAACAAAGTCTTGCATATCAGGTAGGTTCGTCCTTTTCAGCAAACACCAATCAAGGATTATTTACTGTTTATATTGCAACTAATCCTGATAACATACAAACAGCAAAAAAAGGTATGTTTGATGAAATAAATAAACTTAAATATGAATTTGTAACAGATAAAGAACTTACGGAAGCAAAAGATAAATTATTGGGAAACTTTGTCCTTTCCATGGAAACAAATATGGATAAGGCCGCAGTTATAAATTCTCTTGAAATTACCGACAGAGGTTATACTTTTATAGATAAATTTCCAGAACTTATTAATTCTGTTACACTTCAAGACGTAATAAGAACGGCAAACAAGTATTTTACAAAACCATACATTTACACACAAGTCGGTTCAAAAAAATAAGCTTGCCTAACCGTTAAAAATATTGTTAAATAGATATATAAAGTATGCAAAAAGGTGTAAATTAATTGGATAATATTAAAAATAAACAGCAAAATGAGAATATACCTAAAAAAAAGATAGTTAAAAAAAAGAAAAAGAAAAAGCAAGAAGAACAGCCAAAATCTTTTTTTAACGGAATTTCATTTAGATTTAACAATACAATTTCTTTGACAATAATGATTGTACTTATTTCTATTGTAGGTATAGTAGAATTTATTATGTATACATATTGTCAGGATAGTATAAAAAGTTTTCAAAATGATATGTCGTCAGATGTAGTATCTAATATAAGTATATTTAACAGTGATGTAAATCAAGGAAATTTTTCATCTTTGCAATATGATTTAAATAATGTACTATCAGGAAGTTACAATGTAAAATATATTGTAGTATTAAATTCTCAGTTAAAAGAGATATACAATTCTTTGCCAAAAGATGCAAAATATATATTCAGGGTAGAAAATAGTCCTTCATCATTTAAATTAATGTCATCACAAAGTCTCAATGCAAATTATATGAGAACAATATATGTACCAAAAGCGGGATACCATATTTATATAGGTATGGATAAAAACAATTTTATAGAAAATTATATTGCTGAGATGGATAGTTTTATAAAAATATTTGCAAGTATAATTCTAATATGCAGTATAATAACGTCATTTATGCTGGCAAAAAGTATAGCAACGCCGCTAAAGAATATGGAAAATACGGTATCCAAAATAGCTAACGGTGACTTATCCGGCAGGTTAGACTATACAAGATATAACGAAATCAATCAATTGGTACAGTCATATAACATGATGGCAAATGCACTTCAAAGGCTATATTCAACATTAGAATCACAAGTACAAGACAGGACAAGAGAATTAAACAGTGCATATAAAGAACTGCAAAGCACGCAGGCAATGATGGTACACTCTGAAAAAATGAAATCACTGGGTGAACTTGTTGCGGGAATTATGCATGAAATCAATAACCCAATCAATTTTATTTATGGTAATATGACACATCTTTCAAATTATTCAAAAGACTTAATAGAAATAATAGAAGAATATAATAAAATTGCATCATTACTTCCTGCCGATAAAATAAGCAGTGTAAATGAATTGAAAAAAACAATTGATTATGAATTTTTAAAGACGGATATGCCTGATTTAATAAAAAGCTGTAAAGAAGGTGCAGAGAGAGCAAAGAATATTATTCAAGATTTAAAGAGCTTCTCAAGGATGGAAGATGTATCAATTAAAAAAGTTGATGTAGTTCATGAACTTGATACAACTTTAAATATTCTACATAACAAAATAAAAAATAAAGCGGAAGTACACAAAGAATATATGGAAAATGTACCTTTAATAGATGCATTTGGCGGGCAATTAAACCAGGTATTTATGAATATACTTGATAATGCAGTAGGTGCTATAGAAAAAACAGGTGATATTTGGATAAGAATCAATACCGAAAATAATGAAAAACTTGTCATAGAAATAGAAGATAACGGTTCAGGAATGGATGAAGAAACAATGCATAAAGTATTTGATCCGTTCTTCACAACAAAACCGGTTGGACAAGGAACAGGTTTAGGTATGTCTATAACTCACAAAATAATTAAAAATCATCAAGGCGACATTAATGTAGAGTCTGAAAAAGGGAAAGGAACTAAATTTATAATAAAACTTCCTTTGACAATAGATAGAGAAAGCCTTAATGCAAGTATGATATCTGAGGGAGAAGCATAATGCCTGAAACAAAGTATAGAATACTTATTGTAGACGATGAACCGGATAACTTAGCATTATTATACCGTACATTAAGAAATAACTATGAAATAGAGAAATCGACATCACCCCTTAATGCATTAGAAATACTAAAGCAAGGGAATTTTCACTGTATATTATCAGACCATAAAATGCCTGAAATGGACGGTGTAGAATTTTTAAAAAGATGTTATGAAATATCTCCCGATACAATGAGACTATTGGTTACGGCTTATACTGACGCCGGTATTTTAATTGATGCAATTAACTATGCAAAAATATACAGGTATATTAAAAAACCGTATAATCCCGATGAACTTATATTAATAGTAGAGAATGCTCTTGAATATTATCAATTAAAAGCCGATAATACAAAACTTATAAAAGATTTAAAAGAATTATTTGCAAATACAGTAACCGCAATAGTAGAAGCACTTGATTCAAGAGACAATAACACAAAGGGCAAGAGTAAGAGAGTCAGTTATTATGCAGTAAAAATAGCCCGTTCAATGAATTTAAATAATATGCTTGTAGGAAGAATTGAACTAGCAGGACTTTTACATGATATCGGAATGCTTGGTGTTTCTGATGAAGTTTTATTAAAAATAGATAAATTAACGACAGAAGAATATAATGAAATAAAACAGCACGTACAATTCAGCGTAAAGATATTAGATGATATAAAACAATTAAATGATGTAATAGAAATAATAAAATACCATCATGAATTTTATAATGGGAAAGGATATCCTTACGGGAAGAAAGCTGAAGAGATACCATTAGGTTCAAAAATAATAGCGGTAGCAGATGCTTTTGACAGTTTAACAACAAGAAAAGTATATAGAGATAAAGTAAGTCCTCAAGAGGCGCTCAATACTATAAAATCACTTGCAGGCATTCAATTTGACCCTATTGTTGTAAGACATTTTGAACAAATAATGAATGAAACATTTAAAGAAGTAAGTTTAATATCATAGTTAATTTTTATGATAATATAGACTTAGTATGATGTAGTTAAAGGTTATTTTGATATGAGAATGACAAATCTTTTCGTGCAGACATTAAGAGAATATCCTTCGGATGCTGAAGTAATAAGTCATAAGCTTTTAGTAAGAGCAGGATATATAAGAAAACTTACAAACGGTATATATAATTATCTTCCGCTAATGCAAAGAGTATTAAGAAAAATAGAAAATATAGTAAGAGAAGAAATGGATTTAGCTGGGGCACAGGAGCTTTTAATGCCATTTGTACAGCCGGCAGAATTATGGCAGGAATCAGGCAGATGGGATGTCTATGGAAAAGAATTAATGAGATTAAAAGACAGACACTCAAGAGAAATGTGTTTAGGTCCTACTCATGAAGAAGTAATAACATCAATAGGACGAGAAGGAATAAGGTCATATAAGCAGCTGCCCGTGAATTTATATCAAATTCAATCAAAATTCAGAGATGAAATAAGACCGAGATTCGGACTATTAAGAGGTCGTGAATTCATAATGAAAGACGCATACAGTTTTGATGCTGATGAAAAAGGGTTAGATAAATCTTATGAGATAATGGCAAAAGCATACAGCAGAATATTTGAAAGATGCGGGCTTGAAACAAAAATGGTTCAATCGGATTCGGGTGCTATAGGAGGCAGTGTTTCTCATGAGTTTATGGTGCTTGTCAATGAAGATTCAGAAAGCAACGCAGGCGAAAATGATGTATTCTATTGTCCTAAATGCGGATATAGTGCAAATTCAAATCATGCTATTTCCATTCTACCTGAAGCGCAAACTGACGGTAAATATTTAGAACCTGAAATTATAAATACACCAAATACACACTCGATAGAAGAACTTTCTGAATTTTTAAATATTCCTGCAAGTGTCATCTGCAAATGTTTAATATATGTTGTAGACGGCAAATATGTAGCAGCATTAATACGCGGAGACAGAACCGTTGAAGAAACAAAATTAATGAATGTTTTTGCAGGAAATGATATAAGAATAGCAAGAAATGATGAAATAGAAGAAATAATGCAAAATTCAGGATTTAATGCAACTATCGGTTTTATAGGACCTAAAGGTTTAAAAAATGTTGAGATAGTAGCTGATAAAACTGTAAAAGATTTAAAGAACTTTGTAATAGGCTGTAATCAAACAGATAAGCATTTAACAGGGGCAAATTGGGGCATAGATGTTGAACTTCCTGAAAAAATAGCAGATATAAGATTGGTGGAAGAAAATGACAAATGCCCTGAATGCTCACATCCGCTTAAAGTTACAAAAGGAATTGAAGTCGGAAATATTTTTAAGCTCGGAACAAAATATTCAAAGGCGATGAATGCAACGTTTACAGATAAAGACGGTCAAGAAAAACCATTTATAATGGGATGTTACGGAATAGGAATATCAAGAACGGCAGCAGCAGCAGTTGAAAAACATCATGATGAATTCGGAATCAAATGGCCACTTTCAATTGCACCTTATACAGTAATTATTGTACCCGTCAGCGACAGAGATGAAGAACAGATGAATTTGGCAGAAAAAATTTATAATGAATTACTAAAACATAAGGTTGAAGTTATCCTTGATGATAGAGAAGAAAGAGCCGGAGTTAAACTAAAAGACGCTGATTTAATAGGTATTCCATATAGAATCACCATAGGTAAAACAATAAAAGATAATCTCATTGAGTTTAAAACCCGCTCTACAAATGAAACTATCCTTATTAGCCCGGAAGAAGCAATACAGAAAATAATTTCTTTATAATTTAAAACAGTTTATGAAATATTTCTTCATAAACTGTTTTTTTAAGTCAATAAAAAATATTGTCTATTTTTGAAAAGAACAAAATAAGGAAAAATAAAATTGATATCAATTTCATATAACAATTATCAAAATCCCTGTAAAATGCGGTCATTTATGGGCTCTAATGTATCAGAACTGCTTGAAAAAGGAGATAGTGCATTTAATACAAATAATCTCAAAGAAGCATTAGATTTATATAATAAAGCCTTAAATTTAAATCCTGAAAACACTGTAATTAACAGAAAGCTTGCAAAGGTTTATCATAAATTAAAAGAATATAAAACGGCGGAAAATAACTATAAAATTTATTTGCAGTCAAATGAAAAAGAAACGGAAGCGTGGATAGAATTAGGTGAAACTCAACGTCAGATGGGTGCATACAAGAATGCTAAAGAAAGCTTTGAAACAGCATTAAAATTAGAACCAAATAATGATTTAGCAAAAAGAAGCATAATGGAAACAGATAATAATATATTAAGCTGTATTTCGCCGGATAAAGCATACAAGGAAAAACAAGCATATGCCCAAAACAATTTAAATACAGCAATAGCTATGGTTTCAAAACACTTGACACCTGCATTTATGAAAGATATATCCGATGTACAAATAAAATTCGGACAGACAGCTTCAATGATGGGAACAAGTAATATAGCCCAATATGAAAACAGAATAAAGACAATAACAGTATCAAATGCCTATATATATGCAGCTCCCGAAGTTATTGCGGCATATCTGGTTCATGAAGGAGTACATGCAAAAGATAAAGACGCATATACCTCCATAAGAGAAGAACAAGATGCCTATAAAAAAGCTGCTGAATTTTGGATAAAAAATTCAAAAGGGATTCAAGACCCTGAAATGGATTATGCGGCAGAACTATATAAACAATCACCTTCTAAATTAAGTAATAGAGTAGAAGAAATATATCTTTTAAGAGATCCCGAAATAGCAAAAACATCACCAAATCATCCGCCGGATAAAATTTTTCATTTTAATAAATCAAAAACAAAAGCGGCTAATCAGCCTATTAAATCGTATGATACAATAGCGTAAAATTATCCTTTATATTTATATTGTCCGCATGAAAGTTCAAATATAAATTGTGTTGCATCTGCAACATAATGTTTATATCTTTCATCAGTAATCTGACCTGAAGAAATTAATTCATCCACTTTAGAAAAATAAGCATTTAAACTGGCTTCTCGATGTTTTCTATCTTCATTAAACCAATGGAGAAAAGACTTATTTGCTTTTTGAGAATTACATCCGGAGTGCATAGGCATATAATTAGTAATGTCATCATGATGAGCTTCTTTATCTCTGGCTAAAATATGGTCAGTATTTGGTACAGAAAATTCAAGCATTCTTAAAGCAATATCATGAGAACTCCAAGGTTCACCATTCTTATTATTACCTGAATATTTAACAATCCAGGCAGAATTAGTATCACTTGAAGAAGGAAAGCTTTTTGCTATATTTTGCATTTTTATATATTTATGTTTATTAGCAATTTTAAGCTTACTTATCCTGTCAATCATAATTTTTCTTCTAAAAGGAGCTTCTTGATTATTTTTTTTAATATAAGATTCAAGTTTTTTTAATTTTGATAATAAGACCTTTCTTTCTTCCTTAGGTAAATTTTTAGCAATAGCTATCATTTTTTTAAGTTTTTGTCTTTGAATTTTTTGTAATTGTTTTAATTTAGTATTTCTCAAAACAACAATTAAACTTCTAATATCATTAGTTTTCATTTCTTGAGACAAGGATTTTATTTCTTCAAAAACACTTAATTCGATAGGACGCATATAAGATTTATATTTTTCAAGAATACTAATATAACTGTCAGGTTCAGCATTATCTATCAACAGTTTAAATTCATCAAATTGGTTTCTCGTAAGCATAAGCTGACCACAAGCAGGACAAGGAACATTTTCAAATTTATTAATTAGGAAATCACCGGGACGCTCAAGCATTATCGGATTTTTACTGGAATATATTCTTTCTTCTAAAGGATACAAAATATTATTATAATAATAAATAGGACTAATTTCATTTTTTATTGTCTGTTCCCCGCAGAAGGAGGGAACAAATTTAGTTTTTTTTAAATTATTGTAGTTTATTTTGTTTATCTTTTGATAAAATAAACCAATAGAATTAATATACATATTATCCTGCCATATTAAAACAAAAAATAAACAAAGTTTTATTTGTTATATATGATTAAAAAATGTAAACTTTAATTTTTAAACAATTTTTTTTTGCATTTTGAATAAAAATAATTCATTTTTTTAAAAAAAACAGAAAAATAATAAAGATTTAAAATAAAAATTTGCAAAATTATTATTTTTTTGATTACATTTTACGTAAAACTAAAAATCATAATAGCAACAAAATTTGTTTTTAAACCTTAACTTGATATCATTGCTAAAGGTCGAAATATAAAAGAATAAATAGTAATTCAAAATCCATGACGGTAGACAAAATAAATTCGATAAAAATAAATTCTGAAAGAAAAGTAAGAAATCAGGTTCAGAGAGATAGAAAGAATAAAACATCCTTCAACGGAGGGATGGATCTTGCTTTTGATTTATTAGATAAAGGATTTAGTATACTGGATAAAAATGCTATGATACAAGTATCATTTGTAGATACGGTATCAACGAATATACCAAGGACACTGGTAGATTTAAAAACAGGACTGGCAGCAGCATTTGAAACATGCAGGCGGGAATTTTCGGGATTATTTGTAAATTGTCTTATGCCCGGACTCATCGTAAAAGGAATCGCAGAAATTTTATCTATTGGCAGCAAAGAACTAAAAGAAACAAAACCTGCTAATTCTTGGGCAAACGGAAAAGCTATTGATAATTTTAAAGAATTTTTCAAACAAGCTCAAGAATCAGATGCTACAGATAAAACAAGAGAATATGTACAAAGGGTTATATCTTCACTTGAGGGTTTAGAAGGAAAAACCTGGGTAAAATATGCAGATAAAGCAAATTTACCTGAATTTCAGGAAGCAGTTTCACAAATAACATCTGCCATTACTGCAAATGGAAGTGACAGGAAAAAACTATTACAACAAGCACAAAAAAAACTTGTTTCAATAACAAAAGCAGAAAATATATTAAGACTTAACGGAAATCGTCAATCAAATTTAACTGATACTCTTAGAGACGTAGTTGATTTAGGTGCAAGATATAATTCGGTTACAGAAAAAATTACACAGGAATTAGATTCAACTTCAATTCAAACTCCTGAAATAAAAGCTAAAATTGCTGAAGCAATAGATAAATACAGTTCAAATCTTAAAGGATTTGTTAATAAAAAAAGTATAATCGGGATGATTATAGTACTTGGAATAGCAGTAAGTGTACAAACCATAAACAGGGCTATAACAAGAAAGCAGTTTAATGCAGAAGGTGCGCCAATATATAAAGACTTTGGTAAAAAAGATACAACCCAAAAAATGGATGAAAAACAAAAGAAACAGTTTTTCTTAAAGAAGCTGGCTTCCGCAATCGGTATGTATTCATTAGCTGCAATATCAATGATGAAAAAACCGTCACTTGGGATGTTCCAATTCTCCAGTATATTCCCGACATTAGATCAATGCCGATGGATAGCAGCATCAACATTTGCAAGCAGAATGATGGGTGCAGAAGATGAAAATGAATTAAGAGAAACAACAGTAAGAGATTTAGCTTCATTTTCAGGATTATATTTCCTTGGAGATTATGTAAAAAAAGGTGCAGCGTCAGCTATTGAAGCATTATCAAAAACAAATGCAGGTAAAAAATTATTTGGTGAAAATGTTGTACTATTAAACAGAAGTAAAGAAATATCAAAACCAATTTTAGATAAAAGTGCAACTGTCTTAGAAAAAGCAACATCAAATATTTTCTACAGATTACAACAAGCCGGAAACTGGATAAAAAATACAGATTTAAAAACTGCAGCAGAAGTTTCAAGTGTAAAAGTAAGAAATTTAAGAAACATTTGCAGAGTAGCTGATATTGCTTTCTCAATAATTATGTTAGGTATTTTACTGCCAAAACATAACAGAAAAGTCACGGAACGTAAAGTCGAACAAGCAAAAAAACTTGAAGCACAAAAACAACAAAATTTATTTTTATTAGAAAAAACTCCTGAAATTTTTAAAGAATTGATTTAAAAAATATGTAAAAAAAGAGCAAAATTATTTTTTTTTAAGTTTTATACTAATGTTGTGTTGTTAAAAATCAGAAAATGGTTTATAATAATTCAATGCGAGAATAATAAGGAGAAAAGTAAGTGGTCGACAACAGGTCGGCTGGAGTTCTCGGTATTGGCGGCGGACTTAATTTTAAATCAGGAGATATTTCAGGTACCGCAGCTAAAACCGCAGATGATAGAGCCAGCCAAGGAACTGAATACTTTCTTCCGGAAGAAGAACAGCAGCAAGACGAACAAAATAGTTTTACAGATCGCAGTATGCAGCTTAGGGCTTCTTTGAATTCTCTTGCTCTCTTAAATGTTGTTTCTGTTCTTAGAAATAAACGAAAAAATAATATTCTTGATGAAGAAGATATAACAGAAAGAATTAAAGTTAAAAAAATTGATGATACATCAGACAAAAACAAAAAAAATAAAAAACAAAATAAACAGAAAAAGGATTCTTTTTAAATATTTATTATTTTGTTTCATTTTTTTTATAAATATTCCTTGCTTATTAGCCAAAGAATTTAAAGATATTCCTCAGGGATTTTGGGCATATAGAGAAATTGATACAATAACAAACGAAGAAATTATGGACGGATATTCAAACGGAATGTTTATGCCGTCTAAATTACTTACAAGAGCAGAATTTGCTGCAATAGCCATAAAAGCTTTAAAACAAGAAAATCTGCCAATAGAAAAAATATATACTTTTGATGATATAAATGTTAATCATTGGGCATATAATGATATTCAAAAAGCAATAAATTTAGACATATTAAAACCTGTAGATGAAACACACTTTTATCCAAATAGTTATATAACAAGAAGTGAAATAATAACATTTCTTGTTAATCTGTTAAAAACAGAAAACATATCAAAAGAAGATGCAATAATTGCCTTGCAAAATGCTTATTTAGATTTTGAAAAGATACCTGATTGGTTTAAAGTCACAGCAGGTAAAGCAGAAGTAATAGATATTATAGCAAAAGAACCGCCAAGGCAAAAATATCTTGATTGTGATAAATTTGTTTCAAGAGCTCAAGCAGCGGTATTTTTTGCCAATATGAAGCGTGAAATTGACTCTTACATAGCAGAAAAAATAAAAGAAGAAACAAGTCCCAAAATTGCAGAAGGTATAATAATAGATAATGTAATACAAAATGGAGATGTAGTAACAATAAATGCAAAAACTGTTTTACCTATTATGATTTTAGGTCAAATAAGCAGTAAAAATAATAAAGCAGGTGAAATGTTTAAAGCTTCTTTTGCTGGTAATATTGTTGATTATGAACATCATTTATTATTATCAAAAGATATAATACTAATAGGTAAAATTCTGGACGTTACAAAAGGCAAGCATTTTATCAGGAATGGTGAATTAATATTTGAATTGTCCTGTATAAATAATAAAAACATTTTAACTAAAATAATCGGTTATGCAGAAAATGAAACACCAAAAGTGGAAGGAAATATAATTAAAAAAGCTGCAAAATCAACATTTAAAGGTAGAAATTTTACGGCAAAAGACGGTCAGATAATCTATATAAAATTAATGAAACCAATAAGAGTAAATATAGTAACAAGTGAAGTTTTTGATTAAACTTTTTTATAAATTCCCATTTCTTCGAGTGCTTTTAAAAAGCTTTGAGCGGTAGCCTTTTGAACATCAGGAGGTACAACTCTTAAAAGTTCTACTGTTCTTGAAATAATAGGATCTTTATCATACCAGCGATTGCAAACTTTTGGTCTTACCATTTCATAAAATTTGTCAATAGCTTCTTTAGAAACTTTTTTTTCTATTTCTTTCAAAAATATTTCAGCCTGCGCTCTTAATTCATTCTGATAATTTTGAAGCAAATTAATTACTTCAAGCAAAACAGGATCATGATCATACCATCTTTTATAATTGTGACTCACTTAAATTTCCTTTATTTTGAGAAACCAATACATCATCATCAGAAAACCTGACAATATCAGCACCAATCATTTTAAACTTTTGTTCAAGAAGTTCATAACCTCTATCTATATGATAAATATTATCAATAATACTTTGACCTTGAGCAATTAATGCAGCAATGACAAGAGAAGCTCCGGCTCTTAAATCACTTGCTTTAAGATTAGCGCCGGTGAGCGATTTAACGCCTTTAACAAGAGCATGATTTCTTTCCTGATGAATATCAGCCCCCATTTTTCTAAGTTCAGGAACCTGCATAAATCTGTTTTCATAGAGGCTTTCAGTAATAATACTAACGCCGTCAGCGACAGTAGCAAGTGCCATTGCAAGTGATTGCAAGTCTGTAGGAAAACCGGGATATGGCTGAGTAATAATATTAACAGCTTCTAATCTTCTTCTGCAAGAAACTTCTATGGAAGTAGGATCTAAAAGTTTAATTTCAGCTCCCATTTTAGTTAATTTAGAAGTATAGAAAGTCAAATGATTCGGATGAATATTTTTAATAATTCCGCAGCCTCTTGTAGCAATAAAAGCTGCCATATAAGTACCGGCTTCAATTCTGTCGGGGATAG
>CANQCO010000061.1 GCA_947589705.1 Candidatus Gastranaerophilales bacterium | reverse complement strand
GCTGTTATAGGTGCAAGTACAAAACCTAAAACAATCGGTTCTGAAATAATGCAAAGACTAAGAGATTATAAATTTAACGGTAAAATATACCCTGTAAATCCAAAAGGCGGAATAATCGAAGGATTTCAAGCTTATACTTCTATTGAAGAAGTTCCCGGGGAAGTTGATTTAGCACTCATAGTTGTTAATGCTAAATTCGTTCTTGATACAATCGATCAATGCCACAATAAAGGCATAAAAGGTTTATGTATAATTACCGCAGGATTTAAAGAAACAGGCGCAGAAGGCGCAGAAATGGAAAAGCAGCTCTTGGCTAAAGTTAAAGAATATGGCATGAGATGTGTTGGTCCTAACTGCTTAGGTGTTTTAAATACTCATCCCGATGTTATGATGGATGGTACATTCGCTGAATCTCTCCCAATCAGAGGAGATATCGGTTTTGTATCTCAATCGGGCGCTTTAGGTGGCGGTATCTTAAACATATTAAAAGACCTAAACCTCGGTTTTGCTCAGTTCGTTTCTATCGGAAACCAAGCTGATATTAACGCTGAAACAATGCTTGAATACTGGGAAAATGATGATGACGTTAAACAAATTCTTTTATATATGGAATCAATCCAAAACCCTGCTAACTTTAGAAAATTAGCAACGAGAATTACAAAGAAAAAACCGATTTTAGCATTAAAATCAGGAAGAAGCGCAGCAGGTGCAAGTGCTGCTTCATCACATACAGGCTCACTCGCAGGTGCTGATAAAGCTGCAGCTGCACTATTAAAACAATCAGGCGTTATAAGAGAATTTTCTTTAAAGAACTTATTTGCCAATGCAAAAGCATTCTCTAACTGCCCGATACCAAAAGGTAATAGAGTTGCAATTATTACAAACTCAGGCGGTCCAGGTATTATGGCAACTGACGCTATCTGTGAAGCAGGCATGAAAATGGCTCCTATCACTGATGAAACAAAAGCTAAATTAAGAAGCTTTTTGCCCTCTGCAGCATCCGTTAAAAACCCGATTGATATGATTGCGTCAGCTCCTATCGAACACTATATGCAAACGTTAGAAACGGTTCTTGCCGATGAAAATGTTGATATGATTATGGTAATTTACTTACCGTTCTTAGGCTTAAAAGATATCGATGTAGCTGAAGCTCTAATGAAAATTAAAGCTCAAAATCCGACAAAACCGATATTGGGCGTATTTATGACAACAAATGACTTCTTCACCAAAATATCAAATATGGAAGTTAATATGCCGTTCTATATGTACGCAGAAGAAGCAGCAGAAGCATTAGCAAGACTAGACCAGCAAAGACAATGGATGGAAAAACCGATGGGTAAAATCCCTTGCTACGATGTAGACAGAGCAAAAGTTTCAGAAATTATAAAGAAATCTATCGCAGAAGGTCGTGACCAATTAACGACACTTGAAAGTATAGATGTACTTCAAGCATACGGAATAAGAGCTTGCAAATACGGCTTAGCTACTAATATTGATGAAGTTGTTACTTTGGGTAATTCAATCGGCTACCCAGTTGTTATGAAAATGACTTCAAAAACAACTTCTCACAAAACCGACGTAGGCGGTGTTGTTGTTAATATTAGAAGCGAAGAACAATTAAGAAACGAATACAATGCACTTCTTAAGAGACTTGAAGAAAAAGGATTACTTGAAGGCTTAGAAGGTGTAATTATTCAAGAAATGGTTAAAGGTTCAAGAGAAATGGTTTGCGGTATTGCAACCGATCCTCAATATGGACCTATGATGATGTTCGGCTTAGGCGGTGTATTTGTTGAAGTTATGAAAGATGTTAACTTCAGAATAGCTCCTTTAACTGATGAAGACGCTATGGATATGATTACCTCCGTTAAAGCATATAAACTTCTGCAAGGTGCAAGAGGTACAACACCTGCTAACATTAATCAAATCCAAGAAACACTGTTAAGACTTTCACAGCTCGTTAATGACTTCAAATTCATTGATGAACTTGATATTAACCCGCTGTTAATATCAGAAAAAACAGGTGAAGGTATTGCAGTTGACGGACGTATTAAAGTCAGAATTAAAGAAGCTCAGGAAGCTTTAAATGATTGCTGTACTTGCGGTTCATGCAGTCTGTAAAAATTAATAAAATAAAAAGAGCCCTTTAATTAAGGGGCTCTTTTTTATATAATTGTTAGATTTTTCATTCTATGTTCAATGTATTTTCTAAAGTTTACGGCAATATCCTGAGTTGGACTTAAGATATTTTCTCCTTGTTCGTCAATGTAATCAATGATTAAATTGAAAGCATGTTTTAAAAATGTCTGGTAAGAATCAGAATTTTCAAGACCATCACATATCCAGTTGTCTGTTTCTTCAATTAAATTTAGTATAATATCTTTCTTTTGAACATTAAACTTACCATTTTCATCAAAGCATAATTCCATTAAATCTTGCAAATAAGAATCAGTGCTACTGAATGAGAAGTAACTCTTTTCTAAAAATTTTAAAGTTGATAATATTTCAGGTTTATTATCAGGGTCTTTATCATAAAAATGTTTAACAACAGGTGCTACTTCTCTGATTGGATGTACACCGCTTTCTGAATATTTTAGTATATTCATAGTTCCTAATGCCACATCTATATCCAAAGTACCGTCGGATTTTTTTGCGTATTTTTGTAGTTCGGTTGCCGAGTCCTCTTCGTTAGAATTATATTCATAGCTTTCAATCATATTTAAAATCTGCTTTTTTTTGTCTAAGTCGGATAAATCAATACTTCCGTCCTTTGTTTGCGAAAGTTCAAAAATACTTACTGTACGTTGAATTGCTTTTTCTTTTATTTGAGATTTATGCAGCAGTGCAACATTTAAAAATTTTTGAGCCACTTCTTTTCTGTCTTCACCGGAAAAATAAGCAAGAGCATTTTTTGCAAAAGTTTTCTCATCGACATGAGAGCTTAAGTCTTCAATAAGAGTTTGTCTTAAAAGTTCCCTAGGAATAGGAAATTGTATAACTCCATTTGTTGATTCATCAATTGTTCTTTGATAAAATGAGATTTCTTCATCTTCTTCTGCACTCATTTCTTCATAAAATCCTTCATAGATATTAATGAAATCTTTGAGGCTTTCTTCGTTTACGCTTCCATTAGGATTAAGTATGAAATAATCCAATATATAATCATCAAGGGTCAGCGGTCCAAATTGAGAATTTGTTTGCAATTCTTTACCGTGTTCACCGTCTTGTATACTATATTGTAAAGGTGTTTTTGCTGATTTAAATGAAATTTTATTTACAGCTTGATAGTAATTAGGATTTACTACACTCTTTTGTGCTTGTTGAGATATATTCTGATTGCTGTGATTATTTATATGTTTTTTAGGTACTTCTTGTATAAAATTAATGTTATTAATATTATTTATTTTCATAATTATTTCCCTTTTGTTTATTTAAAGAACTTAAAGTGAAATAATTGCCTTTATTGTTAAGAAAAATTAAAATATTATAACGGTTTGAATTTTTCGTTAAATTCTGTTTTTTCACGAACAAAAAGTTTATCTTTATGAAGTTCGCTTTTATAAAGTACCATAACTTGTTCAGAGTTGGCATTAGTACAATTAATAATGTCATCGTGAATTACTTCATAAATATTGCCTGTTTTAAGGTGCTTAAACTTTTTGAAAGACATATATATACTCATGTTTAAAAATATAAAAACCACCGTTTAAAGCTCGATATCTCCATAAATTTGCGGTTTTACCTTTAGCTCTTTCGTTACCTTCCATATTTTTAACGATAACGGCTTTCATTTTAAAACCTATTTCACGCATTTTTGCTGCACAATCAGCACCTAAAGGAACAATTTCTCCGTTTGCGTATTTATCGCCAATTATAAGTGCAGCAAATCTTCCCTTTTCAAGCATATCATATCCGTTTTGTGCAACTTTTTTAAACAGTTCATAAAATTTCTCGGTTGATGGGCAATTTGATAAATCTTCTTTTTTATCCGAAAATTTTATAATATCGTCATAAGGCGGATGAAGTACTAGAAATTGAGCTTTTTCTTCTCTCATTACATCGAGTCTTGCTTGAATCTTTTCTTTTACTCTATCTGAAGCACTGTCTTCACAAATAATATTTACATCAGTAACCAATTCTTTTTCAGAAAACTTATTTTTTACTGTATCAACTTGTTCTTGTTTAAGTTCAACTCCAATACATCTTCTTTTCATATTTAATGCTTCAATTGCACTGGTTCCGGAACCTAAGAACAAATCCAATATTATATCATTCTTTTTTGTAAACCTTTCATATAATTGCTGAGCCAATTGAGGAATATAATTGCCGTGATATTCGTTAGAATGACCGTGCGTATTATCTCTTTGCGCAAATTCCCACCAAGTATCAGTTTTAATATGGCTGTATTCTTTCCAGTTATTTAAATCTATATCACTGTATGGCTTTGTTTTTACAGGTTTAACTATTTTTAAATCAGGCTTTTGCTCTTGGATTTTTATTCTTTTTATATTTTCTTTTGCCATACATTTCCCCAAATAAATGCTATATCCAATTGTTTAGTATATAAAAATGTGATAATTTTGTTATCATTTAAAATAATGATTTATAATAAATAATTATTAAAAAATACAACGTATAAATGATGTTCATATATGTAAAAAAATATATTGTATTTTTGAGGGATATAAGATTAGGGTAAGTAATGGTATCTCAATTAGAATCAAAAATTAATAACCAAAAAGGAAATAATCTTTTAAACGATTATTACTGGTATTACTCTAATTTGTATGAAAAATTTAAAGAGAGTATAAAGGAATTTTTTTCCGGTGATATTGAAGTAAGATTTATGGGAATTTCGCAAGAAGAAAATATTTTGTTATATGGAGATGAATATTTTGTTAATAAAATTCCAATAGATAAAACAAATGATTTTACAATAAAACTTTCATCAAAAGTAATTGAAATGCTTTTAGATATAGCATTAGGTGAAAGTAAAAATATATTTAAACTTAATACACTTACTAATATTGAAGCTTCTGTTATTAATTTTTTTACTGTTTATGCGTTTAAAAATTTAAAAGAAAAACTTAACATAATAGAACAAAATAAAAATAAAATAAACAAAACAAAGATATTAGATTTAACTTTTTATGTAAAAAATAATAATACACATATGGGAAAAATAATAATATCAATTCCCGATTGTGTAATACCTTCGATAGAAAAAATAAATATAAAAGAGAATTTTACAATAAATGATTTTAAGAAAAAATATGCAGATGTAAAAATAGGTGTCGGTAAATCAAAATTAGCTTTAAGTGAAATAAAGTCAATGGAAATAGGAGATATAATACTCCTTGAAGAAAGTAATATAAATAGAATGTCTGTATTATGGGGAAAAAATGAAATTAAATTTAAAATAAATCCAAATACGTCATTGATAATAAATATTGATAATAACGGAGGCAATGAAATGGCAGAAGAAACGAATAACAGTCCTCAAAATATGTGGGATTCTATTCTTGTTGATATTACTGCAGAATTTGACAATGTTAAATTAACTCTTGGTGAGTTAAAACAAATATCAGAAGGGTTAGTAATTGATGTAGGTTCTGTATATGATAATAAAATAAAACTTAGAGTGGAAAATCAGGTTGTAGCAACAGGTGAACTTGTTATATTAAATGACAGATATGGTGTAAGGATAGATAGTATAAATAAAACAGAAGAAACGATACAGTCAAAAACGGAACAGCCGAAAAAAACAGAGCAGCAAAAAAGTCAGCCAAAAAAGCCTGCTTCCGGTCAAAGTGATGGAGTAAACAAAGAGCAAAATAGTGAAAACGCAAAACCTAATGAAGGTGATGAAAACTTTGATTATAGTGATTTTGAAATAGAAGATGAAAGTATATAATATATGAACTCATATAGTATTAATTTTACAGTATATATTCTTGCAATGATAGGCTTCATTGCAGTAGCTCTTTATGTATATAAAAAAACAATGAATTGTAATCAAATACAAAAGAATAAAGAGTACTTAAAAGTTGAGAACTACATGAAATTGTCGCCGACAAAGACTTTATATGTAATTCAAGCAGGAAGTGAAAGATTCCTTATTGCAGGAGATAGTTCAAATACTACAATGCTTGCTAAACTTAATGAAAATAACAAACCGGAAATTAATATAGAATCCGATAAAATAGATAGAGGTTAAAAATGGATGCAATATTAAAAGATTTAAATCCCGTATTACAACTGTTAACAGTAATGGCAATATTCTCATTTTTGCCGTTTATGTTTGTTTGTATGACAAGTTTTTTAAGATATGCAATAGTATTGGGATTTTTAAAACAAGCACTTGGCGCACAGCAGATTCCTCCGGCTATAGTATTAGTCGGCTTGTCTATTATATTGACATTCTATACAATGGGACCTGTATTTCAGCAAATGTATGATGTCGGCTCAAAACCATATCAAGAATCGGGTTCTATAGTTCTGGCAATATCAGAAGGTTCAAAACCGTTAAAAGAATTTATGTTAAAACAGACAAGAGATAAAGATTTGGCATTTTTTGTCAAACTTTCAAGAAAAACAGCGCCAAAAACCGTTGAAGATATTACAATATGGGAAGTTGCTCCGGCATATATTTTGAGTGAATTAAAAACAGCTTTTGAAATAAGTTTTATAGTGTTTGTTCCTTTTATTGTTTTAGACTTGGTAGTTGCGAATGTACTTTTGGCATTAGGTATGTTTATGTTGTCACCGACAATTGTTTCTTTGCCGTTTAAACTTCTTATATTTATAGCTGTTGATGGTTGGAGTTTGATTGTAAACGGTTTAGTCGGGAGTTTTAATTAAAGGATTATTATGGAAATATTAACGGAATATTTTGCAAAAGGATTAATGGTAATGCTAATGATAGCAATGCCTTGTGTATTAACAGCAGCTGCTATAGGGCTTGTTGTGGGGATTTTGCAGGCAGTTACACAAGTTCAGGAACAGACAATAGGTGCTGCTCCAAAGATTTTTGCAGTATTTCTTGTTATTGTTATTCTTGGAACAGGTTATTTAAAATTATTAAGTAATTTATTTATGGAAGGTAGTGTATTAGCATTTGAAGTTGTTCCCAAAAATGACGAATTTGTTCTGCCGCCAAACTATTATAATTATACAAAACCTTTTATTGATGAAATTAAATCGGATACTAAAAAAGATATGGTTCCGATGGAAAGAATTTTAAATAACGCTGCAAAACCCTATAATCAAGGACAAAGTAAAGACAGATTTAACTTCTTAAGAAACGGAGCAAAAGAAATACCGACACCTAATCTGGCTGAAAGAAAAACTATTATGGAAAATCAAAGGTAAAATAAAATGTTAGATACTATAATGAGTGATTTTCCAAAATATTTTCCGGAGGTAAACAATATGCTTTCTGCCGGAATCCCTATATTTGCAAGAACGGCAGGACTGATGAGAACAACACCATTCTTGCAGCGTAGTGAAATTCCTATGATTGCAAAGGTTGGATTTACATTAATTTTTACTATAGTTGTTAGCATGTTTATAAAATCACAAGCTCCAAATCCTGAAATTTCAATGATTTATTCAATAATTGTTAACTATATGGCAGGAGCCATAATCGGTTTTATAGTAAACTGTATAGTAAAAGCAATAGAAAGCGGCGGGGATATGATTAATATGCAGCAAGGTGTTTCTTCTGCAACGATTATGGATCCTTCCACTTCTGCTCAAGTTTCTATTATGGGAAGAATTTTTGGACTTTTAGCTTTAATTATATTTCTTGAAATAGGTGGTGCATATTGGACTTTTAATGCGTTTATAAGAAGCTTTGAAATATTTCCTATATATGCACATGCTATTCCTTTAGATGAAATCATTAATATGTCATATCTTGTAAGAATAACATCAAATGTATTATATATAGGGTTACAAATAGCTTCTCCTATACTGCTTGCGACTTTAGGTCAGGATATAATTCTTGGTATTATATCTAAAACCGCTCCGCAAGTAAATGTATTTCAAATGAGTTTTTTATTTAAGCCTGTTATGGGTAGTGCTATATTAATTGTTGTTATGCCTCAACTCTTAAATGTTATTACTGATTATTTTGAATCTTTCTCCAATATTTTTTAATTAAAATAATCACATATTAATTCTTTTTTGGAAGGTTTTATTTTTTTCATAATCTTTGACAAAAAAGACGGACTTTTATACAGCAATTTATCTCTCAATATTGCCTTTTCTATTAATAATTTATTAAAAGACTCATTAAGTGCAGTTTTTTCTTCTGTTAAATGAGGTTTTATTGTCCTCAATCTCATTTTACACATTTCTATTTCGTTTTTTATTTCTTTTATTTCTTTGTTATTCATATATTATTCAACCATTGTCCTTTGACTAATTAATAATAATCAATTTCCTATTAAAAATATTCCCCTAAAAAGTTTAAAAACATAGTTAGTATGTAAACTTTTATTGTATTTTTAAAATCGTAAAATACATTAAATGAATAAAAATTTCTGATATACTTAATATTAAATTAGTATTTACAAAAAATAATGTCAGAAAATAAAATAAATAAAATATTAATAATAAGACTGAGTGCCTTGGGAGATACGATTCATACTCTCCCGTTAGCGTATGCAATAAAAGAAAAATATCCTATGGTACAATTAGATTGGATTGTTGAAGATAAAGCTGCTGATTTTATAATAAATAATCCTTTAATTGACAGAGTTTTTATAATTCCTAAAAGAAAATGGAAAAATAATAAAAATAAAATATCAAATCTTAAAGAATATTCGAAAATAATAAAAGAAATACAAAAAGAGCAATATGATGTTGTAATAGATACCCAGCAATTATTAAAAAGTGCTGTTATTATGGGATTATCAAAAGGTAAAAGAAGAATTGCCCTTGATAGCGGAAGAGAATTGTCCGGAATTTTTGCTAATGAAATTATAAAAACCGGGTTACAACAGTTTGATATTAATTTCCATGTTGTTAAAAGGAATATGCTTATTGCAAAATATCTTGGCTGTAGTGACGATGTAATAAATTTTATATTACCCGATTTTGAAAGTGAATTGAATGAAAATTTAAAAGAAATATTTTCGGATAAAAAAAAGAAAACAATAGTAATATCTCCTGCTACAACCTGGCAGAATAAACATTGGGCTAATGAAAATTGGTCAGAAGTTATAAATAAATTAAAGGATGAATATAGAATAATAATAACAGCTACAGAAAATGATAAGAAAGCAATAAACGAAATATTAAATATAGTTGAAATAAACGAAAATATAATAAATTTAACAGGAATGACAACTTTAAAAGATTTGGTATATATATTTAAAAATACGGACTTAGTAATCACCCCTGATTCAGGGAGCTGCCATATGGCGTGGGCTGTTAATCATCCATATATAATTTCATTATTTTTTTCTACTTCGAAAAAAAGGACGGCACCATTTGGCAATAAATATTATTCACTGCAGGCAGATATAAATTGCAGTCCTTGTATGAAGAAAAAATGCCATAATAATGAAATTAATGCTTGTAATAAAAAAATTGAAGCGAAAGAAGTTATAAATATTGTAAAAAAAGTTTTACATTAAAAATAAAATGGGTATATAATATTTACGTTGACTAAATTCAGGGATAGCAATAAGTGAACATATTTTCGGGATTAAAAGATATACTTGGTCAAATAAATAAGATAGATGGCTCTATATATTTGCATGGTAAAGACTTTGCAGATGTTTATGCGAAAAATATTGCACTTGAAGAAGAAATAGCTCAGAGAACAAAAGAACTTGAGCAGGCTAATCAGACAATATTAACGCTTAACAGTGTTTGGAATATGATGAATTCTTCTCAGCCGCTTGAAAATATGCTTGATAATATTGTTAAAATTCTGCATGAAGATATGGGATATAATTTTGTTACTATTCTAAAATTGGAAAATGAAAAAAATGATGAGCCATATTTATCAATAAAATCTATTTCTGAAGACAGGTATTTTAATGAAGCATTGGATTATATAAAAACAAATATATCTGAATATAAAATTCCGTATATAGAGGATTCATTTATAGGTAAAGCTTTAAAAGAACAGATAATATATTCTACAACAGATATAAAAAGTACAATTAAACTGCTTTTTCCGCAATTAATTGAAGAACAAATTGAAAAAATGATGAAAGAGATAACATCTCAATCATGTGCGATAGTACCTTTGAAAAATAATAACAATAATTTTGGCTGTGTAATAATAGCTTCAAATCGAGCAGAAATTACGGACACAGAAAATAATTTTTTGACTCTGTTCGCAAATCAAATAGAACTGGCAGTAACGGTAGCGGACTTATTTGAAGAAGTTAAAAAACAGGCTATAACAGATCCATTAACAGGATTATTTAACAGAAGGTATTTTGAAGAAAATATAATAAAAGAAGCAGAAAGGTCATTACGATTAAATCAGCCTTTTTCATTAATATCAATGGATTTGGATTATTTAAAAAGAATAAATGATACTTACGGACATCAATTTGGGGATATAGCTATAAAAACAATAGCAAATGTATTAAAAAAAGAAGCCCGCTCTATTGATATACCTGCCAGAATAGGCGGAGAAGAATTTAATCTGTTATTACCTGGAGTTGATACTAACGGCGCATTAATTGCAGCAGAGAGAATAAGAAAATCTATTGAAAATCAGGTTATAGATACAATAGGCGGAATAACTGCAAGTATTGGTGTCGCAACATTTTTAAAACATTCTGACAGAATTGATGAATTAACTGAATTGGCAGATCAGGCAATGTATAAAGCTAAACTAAATGGAAGAAATCAAGTACAGATTGCCTCTTCTAAAAGCCAATATGATTGGCAGCAGACTGCTATTGATACTTTCTTTGATATATTGTCTAAAAAACTTATTCCTGTTAGTGATGAAGTATCTAAAACTATTTTTCAAAAATTAAATAAAGTAAAAATAGATAATAAAAATTCAGAGGAAACTTTATTTTCAATAACGGATATAATTTCACAGATATATAACCGAAAATATAAAGAAGGTACAACAAAATCAAAGCTTGCTTTGGCAGAAATGCTTGCAAGAAAGTTGGAATTGCCTGAAATAGAAATTGATAAGTTAAGATTGGCAATTTTACTTTATGATATAGGAAATACGATGATTCCTGATGAAATATTTAACAAAAAAGAGCCGTTAACACAAGAGGAAAAAGAAATAATAAAAACTCATCCCGTAATAGCTGCAAGAGAAATATTAAAACCAATATCAAAAATACAGGATATAATTCCTATAATAGAGAGTCATCATGAAAATTGGGACGGAAACGGGTATCCTAATCAAAAAACAGGTGCGGATATTCCTATAACATCACAAATTGTATTGTTGGTTGATTCATTTTTTGCAATGTCACAGGATAGACCCTATAGAAATGCTTATAATACTGATGAAATTATAGATATAATAAAAAGTGAATCGGGAACAAGATGGAATTCCAAGCTTGTTGATGATTTTGTTTATGTTTTAAAAAATGAAAGAGATATTAATCTTCGATAGTAAATACTTCCTGCCCTTGTTCTTCTTTCATAGCTGTTTCAAGTAAAATATATGTCATATAAGCACCGAGTGCAACAGCTTTAGGGTCTAAATCGGTATTTTGCGCTGCTTCTATTATGGCAGAGTTAATTTCGGGATTTTCATCTTTAATATAATGAATCATTTTTTTTCTCCAAGAATGAACATCTTGAAATATTTCGGCAAAGCATAATGATGATTGTTCTGCTGTAACAATAGGAAGCATTTCTTAATTTATCCTTTTCTATTTACACTGAAATTATAAAAGAAACAAAAAATACTTTCATCATATAATAAGTGGGATTTATATAGCAGATTCCACTAAATAGGTTAAAATGGTTAATAATAGTTAACAAACATCATTTTTTATTTTTTGAATAATATACTTTTTTAATAGTTTTTGCAAAATCGGATAAGGAATCGTCCCAATTTTCAGAAATTTCTTTGCTAAAATCTTTAACTTTTTCATTATAATGTTCTGCATATTTTTTCTTAAAATCTTCATTTGAGTCGCAAGCATTAAAAATTGAATAGAAAGCATCAATAGCATTTTCTAATAATTTTTTTAATTCTTTCTTATTGCTAGTTTCGTATTTACCTTCATTAATGTTTATACAATCATCTGATAACCTATCCATAATAAAATACTTTGTAACTGCACCAACGAAAGTTCTTTTTTGCCTTATCATTTCAGTATTATAATTTAATCCGTAAGTAAGAAATAAATCACGGTAAAATTCTTCACACCTATCTAAATCTGCGATTATATTTACAACTTCTCGTTCGCATATTTTATGCAGCCCTCGTTTGATTTCTATTATATCGTCTATATTGTGCATTTCTTATTTCTTCCCAAGTAATTTTTGTTGATTCTATATTTTGCAAAAACCAAAAACACGTATCACTTGCTTTTAACTTTCTTGTATTATACCTAAAAACTGCTTCATTTGCATAATTTTGTAAATGTTTTTGAGAAACATGTACATGCGTTTCCTTCATTCGTTCAAATGTAGCCCAAAGGCTTTCTATTGTATTCGTATAAATATTCTTGTTTTCTTTATTTACATAATTTCCTTTGCTATGTATTACTGTACCACGGTTATATATAGGCGGTAATTTTTCATAACTGGGGTTATCATCAGTATATAAGGTTGAATTTTTACTTACGTATCTCAATATACCTGCATTTATTGTAGATTCTGTCAAATCAGAAACAACACGAATTGTGGCATTTCCATTTCTTTCCACAAATCCTTGAAGAGTCTTTTTATTTTGATAATAATTTTTCTTTGCTTCTAACTTTTTATCATAGTGCATATTTTGTAATGAGCCGCCTTCATAGTATTCATCTGTTTCAACAATTCCTTTTAAACCTTGATGGTTTTCAAATCCCATAGTATTTCGTATTTTATGTAACATAAACCAAGCTGTTGTATATGAAATACCATAATCTCGCATAATTGTAGTTGCTGCTAAGCCCTTTTTATCTGAATGTTCTCTATAAATTATTTCAAACCATATGGTTAAATCTATTTTTGTACCTTGAAATAGTGTTCCTGTAAGTATGTTGAATTCTTTACCTGTGTTTTTACATTTATACCAACCATCTTTGCATTTATACACTTTAGAAGTTGAATCAAAAGGGCTTACAGGTTCTCCCATCCAAATAAGTTCTTCCAAAAATTTTATACAATCTTCATTTGTTTTAAAGATTGCTCTTAAATCTTTAAGGCTTTTAAAATTTTTGTATAGTGCATTTTCTAAATTCATAACTATACTTATATAAAGTTTCTGAAAGTCAACTGAATTGCTATTTTTCAGCTTTCTATTAAGTTTTTTGTTGACAAAATGACGTAATTCTAATTTAACATCATTGTTTAAATTAGTTATATTAATTTCATATTCAGTTTTCGTAAACTGATTATTCGTCATTTAGCCTCTTTTGTTTGTACCCATAAAAAGAAGCAATAGAAAAACCCATCGCAAAGATGGGTTTTAATCAAAAAACTTTTTAATTAAATTTATTCACCCATCGTCCAAGCATTAGCACCTTGCATATTATATGTAGGTTGCTGTGTGGTCATCGGGCTTGTCCCTCGCACAACTCTTTATAGGTTT
>CANQCO010000060.1 GCA_947589705.1 Candidatus Gastranaerophilales bacterium | reverse complement strand
AAATGATAATATAAAAATTCTTTAAGAAACATTAAGTTTTGTAAATATGAATATATACTCCTCTTTCCCCATATCTACAATACTTTCCAACTTTTTTATTTATTTTTATATATCTTTTATATATTTGTTATAGCAATTTTCTATATTGATTTGTTTTTATATATATACAAGGTACGAAAAAAAGGATTAAGAAAAATGGGTTACGCTTTATTCGCTCAAAGAAAAATTGTTTTAACTAGTCAGTTAAATTCTCTTACTCTTCAACAAACTCAACGCTCTAATGAACAACTTAATTTAGCTACTCAAACTACCAGCCTTCAACAACAATTATCCAGTATGCAAGCTGCTCAATCTCTTGAATTGGCTGATTACTACGAATTATTAAGCTACTCCAATGAAGAAGGCATTGACTCTGATTTCTCTGAAAAATATTCTGACGAAGATATTGATAAAAAATTTACTTCTGAAGCTAAAGAACTTATTGACAGAAATGCTAACAGAGAAAGTATTAATGCCGCTATTAGTAAAAAACAAAACCAATTCCAATCTGAATTAGATGATATTAACAGACAAATTTCTCAAGTTTCCGTTAAAGAAAATGCTATTGAAATGGAAGTTAAAAGACTTGACACCCAAGTCTCTGCTGTACAAAAAGAACTTGAAGCTGTTAATGAAGCTGAAGGTTCCGCTATCGACAGAGCTACTCCTAAATTTAACGGTGTTGGTTAATAACTACCCCCCAACTTTCATATCCTTTTTTTCGATTACTTTTTTCATTTTTTATATCTTTTTTTCGTATCTTTTTTCGTATCTTTTTTATTTTTGTTTCCGAGGAACCTTTCGTTCCTCTTTTTTATTTATGGAACTTTTTTAGTTTAAAATAATCTATAAAAAGAGTTGTTTTTTTTCTTTGGAGTATAATTAAATAGGGAAATAAACAGGAAAAAAATTATGTGGAATTATTCTGATAAAGTTATAGATCATTATAGAAATCCAAGGAATGTAGGAACAATAGAAGATGCTGACGCAATAGGTGAAGCAGGCTCATTGTCTTGCGGAGATATGTTAAAGTTATACTTAAAAGTTGATAAAAACGGAATTATAACAGATGCTAAGTTTCAAACCTTCGGATGCGGAAGTGCCGTTGCCAGCTCCAGTATTTTAACTGAAATGGTTATAGGCAAGCATATTGATGAAGCAAGAAAAATAACTAATAAACAAATAGTAGACGCTTTAGGCGGTCTACCGCCTGAAAAAATGCACTGTTCCGTTATGGGGCATGAAGCATTAGAAGCTGCCATCAGCAACTACTATAACGAAGAAATTACTATTAAACCTGATGAAGAAATAGTTTGCCATTGTTTTGATATTTCTAAATCATTTTTGGAAAATGAAATAAAAACAAACAACCTTAAAACTATAGAAGATGTTATTAACTATACAAAAGCAGGCGGAGCTTGCGGCAGATGCCATGGTAAAATCAAAGAAATCCTCGATAAAATCAATAATTCAGAAAGTAAACAAGAAACGACGCTTACAAAAACACAAAAAATTATTAAAATTAACAATATAATAGAAAAATACATTTCGCCCGAGTTAAGGAAAGACGGCGGTGATGTTGAACTTATTGATGTTGACGAAAATAAAATTAAAGTCAGATTATCAGGAAGATGTCAATCCTGTAATCGTTCGCAATTAACATTAACTCATTTTGTCGAAGCTACTTTAAAAGAACATATTGATGAAAATATAGAAATTATTCAGGTGTAAAAGATGACTGATACAAAAATAATATACTTAGATAATAATGCAACTACAAAAGTTGACGAAGAAGTATTGGAAGAAATGCTTCCTTATTTTACAAAAAGCTATGGGAATCCTTCAAGTATATATGAATTTGGAGGAAGAAATTCACGTGCCATTCAAGAAGCAAGAGAAAAAATCAAAGATTTCTTTGGTGCTAAAAATGCTAAAGAAATCCTTTTTACAGCCTCAGGCAGTGAAAGTGCAAATACTGCTATAAGAGGAATTCTTAATGCAGATAAATCTAAAAATCATCTTATTACAACAAAAGTAGAGCATCCTTGTGTATTGAATCTTCATAAACAACTTGAAAAAGAAGGTTATAATATCACTTATATCGGAGTTAACTCGGAAGGTGAATTAAATAAAGACGAATTATATAATGCTGTTAACGAAAAAACAGCTTTAGTTTCCTGTATGTATGCGAATAATGAAACAGGAGTTATATTTCCTGTTGAAAAAATAGCAGAAAAAGTTAAAGAAATAAACAAAGATACAAAAGTATTCGTTGATGCTGTTCAGGCAGCAGGAAAAATAAAGCTTGATGTTCAAAATACTCAAATAGATATGATGGGAATATCAGGTCATAAATTTCACGCACCTAAAGGAGTAGGTGCTTTATATATTAAATCATCCACTCTTATATCACCGTTAATAATCGGCGGTCATCAGGAAAACGGCAGAAGAGCAGGGACTGAAAATGTTCCGTTTATAGTTGGTATGGCAAAAGCCGCACAAATGGCTAAAGATGCTTTGGGTATTGAAGCAACACAGGTAAAAAGACTCAGAGATAAACTTGAAACTGCACTTTTATCTAAAATTTATAATGCAAGATTAAATTCTTCCGCTGCTAACCGCGTCCCTAATACTACTAATATTGGATTTGAATATGTTGAAGGTGAATTAATTTTATTAAATATGAATGATTACGGTATATGTGCAAGTTCAGGAAGTGCCTGCACCTCAGGTAGTTTAGACCCAAGCCATGTTCTAAAAGCAATGGGAATACCTTTTACCGCACTTCATGGAAGTATAAGATTCAGTTTATCAAGATATACAACAGAAGATGAAATTGACTATACCATTGAAAAAATGCCCTTAATTATTAATAAACTTAATAATATTTCTCCATTCCAAAAAGAATTAAAAGAGTTAAAACAAAGAAAAGGTTTTATTTAAAATATAAATACCCAACAAGGTTTAAATCAATATTTCCATATATAATACGAATCCTTGAATTGTCAATAATTTCGGCATTCCCAAAAGATATGGACTCTTGATTTAAATCCTCTTTTGTTTGAACAGCCTTTACTGATATTAACTTATTTGTCCCTTGCGATAAATCAATTACATATTCATCTTTTGACAGTTTTCTATATGATAATCTGTAATATCCTGGATTAATAAAACTACCCTCTTCATTATATACTTTTACAGGAATCATAACAGTATGACTATTCTCTGTTTCTAATGAATCTATAGTTTGTTTTGTATAAGTATTTAAATATTCAGTATCTTCATAAGGAGAAAGAGGTGTCACCAATTCTTTTATTTTTTTCTGTTTTTTAGTTAAAGAACGCTCTTTCATCATTTTTAATGTTTGTTGAAACTTGCTATCAGAAACAGGTTCTTGTCCGGTAAATCCTTTATTGAATACTTGTGTATTTTCTCCCCATATTTTTGAAGAATCAGTTTCTTTTGCACAGACATTTGTATATTGCACAAATATACAAAAAAATAAAACCAAAAATAAAAAATGCTTTCTCATATCTATATAATACTTATTTTTTATTTAAAGTAAAGGTTAAATTAAATATGTTATTTTTTCAAACAATATGGTATTATAAATAGGTATAGAAAAATAGGAAGGTTTATTATGTCTAATTATAAAAATGTGATTTTAATTATAATTTCTATTATACTATTTATATATGCTGGTTTTATAAGCATATTTCCTTCTTTTTATACAAAACATTTTAATATAAATGATTTTACGCAAAAAATGCTGCCTGCTTCAGGTCTTAATGTTACATTTAATGATATTGACGTAAAAATTAAACCAAATTTTAAAACAATAATTAATTTAAAAGAATTACAAGTATCATACCCTGATAATCAACCTTTGTTCAGAGCAAGAACTGTAGAATTAATTACTACTCCCTCAAGTATAATATCAAAGAAATTTAAAATTGAAAAACTTACATTAAATAATGTAAAATATGAAGATTTAGTATTACCATCCGGTGAAAATAAATTGGCATTTTTCCCTTCTACCTTTGATCCTTCAGTCTTTAAAACAAAAAAAATAACTATTATTCCTAAAGGAAATATTTACATTAAAGGTCTAAATATAGGTTATACGGTAGCAGAACCATACAGTTATAAGAAAGAAGATTTAAGAGAAGCAGAATATAGTGCATATCAAGTTAAAACATTTTTAGAATCACTTAATTTTAAAAATGTTATTATAAAATAAACATTTAAGATAGAGAAAAGGAGAAAAAAATGAAAAAATCTTTATTAACAATAGTACTTGCAGGATTTATTACGTTATCATTTGCTGCAATAGCAAACTCTGCTACAATTACTGTTCAAAAACCTTCTATAAAAGTTAATACAACCCAGGAAGAAGATGCTTACAACAAATTAAAAAATGATGTAAAAAGAGATGTAGAAAAAACAAAGAGTGATATTAAAAAAGCTCAAAATGATGCAAAAGAAAAACAAGCTCAACAAAAAAAAGAAGCTAGAGCGAAAAAAGAACAAAGAGCTAAAGCTTTAGATAATTTTAGAAATGAAACAAATAATTCACTTAACAACTTAAAAAATTCATTAAAATAACAAAATAAAGCCTCGCTTGAGGCTTTATTTTTAGGTAAGATGAAAAGGAGAATAAATGAAAAAATTAATAATAGCATTTACGGCTGTATTTAGTATATGTTTATGGAATATTTCCGCAATTGCTGAAGAAGAACCGACTGTAAAAATAGAAATTCCTGCTTCAGAAATTCAAAGTATTGATGTAAATTATGAAAAAGAACAACAATCAAAGCCTTCAAAAGCATTAGAAAATACAAAAGCTTTTACTGATAAATCCGTAAAAGCTACAAAAAAAGGTTATCATAAAGCTGTAAAAGCTACAAAAAAAGGTTATGAAAAAACTGTTGAAGCGACAAAAGATTTAACAGGAGAAGCAAAGGGCGTAATTGATAATCTAAATCCAAATAAACCCGTCACTTTAGAAGGGCTTGAAGCTTCAGCTGCTATTAAAAATATAAAAGATGAAAAACAACAAATAAAAAAGGCTTATAATTCAAGGATAAAAGATGTTAATGCGCAAATAAAAGCTGCTGAAGTATCTACTACAATCACGGAAGTTCAACGTCAAAATAAAATCTATACATTGAGTAAAGAAAAAGAGTCTTTAATAGAACAAAGAAACAAAGCAATAAAAGAACGTGACAATAAAATTAAAGAGTTAAGAAAATCTTTATAAAAAGAGAGTCTAAAGACTCTCTTCATTTTTTCTGCATTCATCATAATTATAAAGGCAATATCCATCTTCAAACGCTTTAACAACAGCTTTTGAAAATTTTTTTGCAGTAGCCCAATATGAAGTATGCGCTCCAAGAAAAGTTTTTCTGCTTTTTATATTTGACTTACTGTACAAAAAACCTTGTGCAGGATTGATTTCAAATTGTATTTTATTTCTCAAATCTTTATAAGAAATATTTTTTGTCGTAGGATAGCCTAAAGGATCATCGGCATAGTTTACTGTCAGCCAAAACATATTATTTTCAAGCAAATATTTATATAAAAGTTTATTATAATATGTCAGTGAATAATTAGGATTGGATATATCAGAATAAAAAAGCACTAAAGGACTTGCGAAATTAACTATTCCTTTTAGTGCGCCTTGTGGAATACAGGCTTTATTAGTATATTCATCCAATTTTAAATAATTTTCTTCAGCACTTTTTGTATCTAAATTCGGAATAAGTCTTCCCTCCGCACTATAAACAGCCAGCTTAGAATCAATTAGAGCATCTATACAGGTCGATTTAGATTTATTGTTATTAACAAAATTTTTAAATTCATCAGAAACCGCAGTCCTGTTAAAATAATCAACAGTGTCAATATCTGGAAGTTTATTAAACATATATTCATAGGAAACAAAAGCACCTGCACTATAACCAAACAAAACAACAGGTATTCCTTTTCTATAATTTTCCATAACCTGCGCATGTAAATCTTCCACAACAGGATGCATATTATGATAATGAGAAACCCAAATAGCATCATGCAAATAATGTGCGATTAAAGTTCTTACGGTTTGAGCAAGTCTGGGGCTGAATACTTTCGTCATTTTTAAATCATAATTTAAATTTGATATTTCTTCTCTGCTTTTATCGCCCCAAAAGAATGCCTCAGGTTCTTGGGATATTCTGTATTTACCTTGTTCTAACAAATGAATATTTACAAAATCAGATGACGAAAACTCTTTTTTCATATACGGATGCATTTTTTTCATTCCGTCATAGAACCAATTTTTCATCTTTTTATCATTGTTATTGGACCCGTTTATATATATAAATTTTATTTCTTTTCCTTCGTATGCAGATACCTGTGGAAATAAAGAAGATAATATGAACATAATTACTATAAATTTTTTCATGTAAATATTCTACAATAATATCTGTTTTTTTTAAAAATATTATCGTGCAATGTTACAATTTTTCAGTTTAATTTATTTTATACTATAATAAATAAACAAGGATTTTTTAGGGTGGAAATATGAATATTATTATAGGTTTAGTCGGTATATTCTTAATGCTTTTAATTGCTTTTTTAATGTCTCACAATAAAAAAGCAATTAATTACAAAACAGTTATAGTAGGATTAATCCTTCAATTTTTATTAGCAGTATTTATATTAAAATTTGAACCAGGAAAATTATTATTTGAGTACATTGGACGTTTTGTAGAAAAAATACTTGAATTTGCGAATGAAGGTGCTGATTTTGTCTTTGGACCTTTATCAAACAGTCCTGAAATATTAAAAGAAATATTTGGAGATAAGGCATTTATGTTTGCCATAAAGCTTATCCCGGCATTAATTTTTATGATGATTCTTGTAAATATATTATATTATTACGGAATAATGCAAAGAGTAGTGGCATTCTTCGGGAAAATAGTAAATAAGCTGATGGATGTATCGGGAGCTGAGGCTCTATCTAATGTTGCAAGTTCATTTGTCGGACAAGTTGTAGCCCAAATAATGATTAAACCATATTTGCCTAATTTAACCAGATCAGAAATACTTGCCTCTATGACAGGAAGCATGGCGTGTTTATCGGGCGGATTAATTGCAGTTTATGCGGGAATAGGTATACCGCCTCAATATATGCTTGCAGCGTGTATAATGGCAGCCCCGGGTGCGCTTGTCGTATCTAAGATTATTTACCCTGAAACACTTGAACCTCAAACAAAAAATGATTTTAAAATCAGAAGAAGAAGAACCGATGTTAATGTTCTTGATGCCATTTCAAAAGGTGCATCTGAAGGCATGAAAGTCGGATTAAATGTTATTGCTATGTTAATTGCCCTAATTGCTTTAATAGCTTTAATTGATTTCTTCTTAGGAAAGTTTGGTATGTTTGCTCATAATTTACTCCATATAAATCTTTCTTTTATAGGAATGGATATAGAACATTTATCCGTTAAAATGATTTTCGGTAAACTATTTTCAATATTCGCACTGTTAATAGGAATTCCTTTTGAAGAAGTAACAAAAGTAGGTTCACTTTTAGGTACAAAGTTTGTATTAAATGAAGCAATAGCATTTACAGATTTAGCCTCAATGAAAGCAATGTTATCTGAAAAAAGCTTTATTATAGCAACATTTGCATTATCAGGTTTTGCTAATTTTACTTCCGTAGCTATACAAATTTCAGGTATCGGAGAAATTGCACCTAATCAGAGAAAGAATTTAGCAAGAATGGGTATAAGAGCATTAATCGGCGGCACGCTTACATCATATATTTCTGCTTGTATGGCTGCTATGCTTATATAAAATTATGCTTTTGTATCTAGTTTTGCAGCGATTATGGGGTTAATTGCAGAACGTTGTTCACCTGTATTATTTAAATATTTATCCATAACCAAATAATGAACTTTTTTTATTGTTGGAATTAATTTGGTTGAAGAATCCGCATCTTTATATGTATTAAAATTAACTTCTTTAAAAGGAAGAGTTGTACAAAGTTTACATTCTCTTATAATATATCTGTCATGTGCATTGTGGTCAATGTATGCTGTTTTATTTTTTTTAAGAACTTCATTTATACTTTCCGGTGATTCATCACTAAAAGGATAATAATAATAAGTTTCTATATCTGTTGTTACCCCCAAAACAGAATCTCTATCAACTAAGAAAGAATTTTTACCCCATAAGCCGTTAAAATTCTGAGTTTTTATATTATTGTAATTGTTAATCGGCAATATTCTCATAATTTTCCTCTTATATTTTTTACTAATATAAAAAACGTAAAAATAAATTTTGCTATTTATATAAAAATTTTTACTTATTTATAGAAAAATAAATATCTTTCAGCCTTTTTTTACTAATATGAGTATATAATTGAGTAGTAGAGACATCACTATGCCCTAATAGTTCTTGAACAACTCTTAAATCAGCTCCGTTTTCCAATAAATGTGTGGCAAAAGAATGTCTTATTGTATGTGGAGATATTTCTTTATTTATATTTTTACCTAACTTATTAATAAATCTATATACATCTTGCCTTGTCAGTTTTTTTCCGTTTTCTTTTATAAAAAAATACCTAGTATTTAGTTTAAATTTTTTTATAATATATTCGCGTTCTTTTAAGTATTTACCAATCGCAAGACAAGCAGGTTTCCCGATTGGAACAATCCTCTCTTTTGAGCCTTTTCCAAGCACCCTCACATATTTTGCATTTAAATCAATTTGATTAAATTTAATATCAGCGAGTTCAGAAACTCTCAATCCTGAAGCATATAAAAGTTCAAAAACCGCTTTATCTAAAACATTTAAATGACTATCAAGCAACTCTTTTATTTCTTTCATAGAAAGGACTTTAGGAAGCCTTTTGGGTAATTTTGGCTGTTCTATAGCTAAAGCAGGGTTATGTTTTATTATTTCACTAACGCTTAACCATTTAAAGAAACCTTTTATGGAAGCAATTTCTCTTGATATGCTAAAAGGTGTATAACCTTTATCGTATAGATTTTTTATGTACATATTTATATGTATACGTTTTATTTGAGATAATTCTTCAATATTATTTTGCATTAGAAAATCAGATAAAGAGTATAAATCTCTTCTATATGCTTCAATAGTATTATGACTCAATCCGCACTCTACTTCTATATATTCAATATAGAGTGAAATATAATGAACTAACATAAAAAGATTTTAGCATTTTTTTATTTTTTTGTTAATTTAACATTTTTTTAGTTTCTTTAACAAGCTTATCAGTACGTTTTAGAGCTGCATTAACTTGTTTTTCAATTTCTTTTTCTCTATCAGATTCATAAGAAGTATCAACTTTTATATCTGGAATATAGCCTGAATATTCTTCATTATCATCTTTTTTCTTAAAGAGATTAAAAGCAGGCAATGCTTCTTGAGCTTTAGCTTGGGATGGGGATTGAGCTTGAAATTGTGTTTGTTGTTGTTCAGATATCTGTGTTTGTACATTTTGTCCGTTTTTATCGACAGAATTAGTATCCTTTGTATATAGATTTAATAAATTTGTTCCTCCATCTTGTTTTGGAGAATTTTGAGTTTTTGACTTTTCATCTATGGGCTTAGAGGAATCAGACTCTGATTTATTTTCTTGATTTTTCTTAGCAAGATACTCTTTAGGCTCACCAAATATTTTATGAACAAGTTTAGTAACAGGTTTTTGAATAATAGGCTGAATTACCATCAAAATTAATATGAATCTGGCAGCACCACCCGCAAAGCCTTTTAATTTATTACCCATTTTTCCTAATATGGATGGAGATTTTAAAGTATCTAAACCTGTATCAAGTAATTTACCGAAGAATTTCAACGGTCTTTCCCATAATTTTATTTTTGCTCCTTGGTTCTTTAAAGATTTAAACAAAGTCTTAGCTTCTTTTAAACTTTTACCTGCAAGTTGTTGAACTTTATCTTTGGACACACCTTTTAATAACAAATCTTTTTGTAATTTAGCAACTTTATAGGCTTCTTTTGTAAGATTTTCATCCATATTAGTTTTTGAAATAAGTTCCTTTAAAGCATTTCTGCCTTCAACAGTCATACCTCTATATTTATTACCGCCAAATTTATATAGTAAATTAATACTTGGCTGGAACAATAGTATACCTATATATTGTTCAGAGAGTACATGCATAAAAGCACTTTTCTTTTCACCTTTTGGAGCTTCCTTTGCAGCCTTAAATGCTTCAAATATAGCATTAGAAGCAAAATACAAATTAACTAAACTAAATAAACTACTTAAAGGACCATCTCCTTTAAAGCCTCCATATGTAACTATATTTTTAGTTTTTAAAGCACCTTTTGCAAGTATTTTACCCAAAAATGTTTGTCCGAATTGAGAATTTGCAGCTTTAAATTTATTTAATAACTGCGCTAAATTTTTAGAATCAATGCCTTTTATATCACTTTTTGCCAGTTTTTCAGCAATTTTTGTGATTTGTTCTATTGTATAATTTGAATCTTCAGCCATATTCTTTATTAAATTTACTGTATCATCAGATAAAGAAGCTGCTTTTGATTCTATTTCAGCTATAAATTCCTTATTTTTATTTAATTTAATTATATTATCTCGTATATAACTTACCAGCTCGCCTGAATATTGTTCAGCCATTGTAGGCATTTTAGCAGATGAACTTTTTGCTATTGCCTTATAATCATTTGTAAAATATTTTGTTAATCTGTTATTTTTTATGAATTTAGAAATATTTTCTAAATTAGAGGAGGATAATATATTATCCAAATGAAGAAAGTGTGAAATTGAATCACCTACATTTGCAATTTTTTGAAACAAGTTATTTCCACCTGTTCCGCCTATTTTATTGTCTATAGCCTTATCCATGAAATACAATACCGGAAATATAATCATTTTTTCCAGCATTGAATTGTCTTTACCAACACTATTTGATAGAACCTGAACGGCAGAATTATTTTCCAAATTTTCATTAACTGCTTGTTTTGATTTGGCTATTGTTTTTTGTATATCTTCTTGTTTTATGCCGGAATTTGATACAGGATAATTGTTATTAACGTTTATTGAGTTTACCATGTTATACCATTTTATATTTATACTTATAATTTATTAAAACAGGTAAATATATTAATTGCTTAAATTTTTATTTTCTCATTTTCTTTTTTAACAAAATTTAATAAAAAAAGACTGATATTGCTATCAGTCTATTTAATATATTATATGAGATTTTAACCGTTTGAGAACAGATTAAATGTTCTATCAACATTGTTACTTATGACTTCTTTAACTGAATCATATTCTTTTAATATAGCTTCATGCTGGGTTTCAAGTTGCTTTAAATCCATTTCCAGTTGATTATCACTTTTTGAGACACGTGCAAGTTCATAATCATATTTACTTTGCGCTTCTGCATCATCAGATGTATCAAGTACATATTCCATTTCAGGATTTGAATCTATATTTTTTAATGAAACTTTATCCTGACTATCTTTTGTATTGATTAGAAACATAGTACCGTTTATTATAGATTGTTGAAGATTTTTTTCATTATCAAGGTTTCTTGTGCCGTCCAAAATTTCATATTTTTCTTCACCAATAACAGCTTTACCTGTTGATTCATCAATAGAAAGCAAACTATTTCCGTCTAAATCTTTAGGAATAATCCACTCGCCGTTTTCATCTTTTTTCAGATAAATTTGATTATTTGCAGTGGCAGCCAAATATCCCATTTTGCTCATATTATCATAAGTTAGATTTTCTTTTTTATAACCTCTTTCTTCATAGGAATCATCAACTTTAATAGTAAGCTTATAATTACTCATTGCATCATTATATTCTTGAGCAGCAGCTTGTGATTTCGTTGCAAGTTGATTTTGTCTTTGAGAAATCATAATTTCTTGCAATTCGATATCACTCAATCGTGATGTTAACATTAAAAGCCGGCCTTGTGATGATGATAATCCCATATTGCCTTTCTCCGATTTTTACTTGTATTATATATATCGGAATATTTATATAAAACTTAAGGTTTTAAGGAAATTATCTTAACAATTCTCAATATTATTTGTTTTTAATGTAATCAGATATATCAATAACTTTATTAACTTCTTCCGGGATATAGTATTCACAGGAAGACCAAAGAAGGGTTTCAGGCAAATCTGTACAATTTTGATTTTCAACAGCTCTTTGATTGCAATAACCTTTTATCATATTGTTAGTACCATCAATTTTAGGTGCAAAATATGCGCAGGACTGGCAAATTTTCATTCTAAATCCGTGTTGTTCAAGTAAATCAGAAATATTTTTTACAGCATCACACATTCTTACATAACTTTGAGTTGTTTCCTGTTTTTTATTTTTATATCGAAATACGGCTTTTTTAAATCCGCCGTCTGAAATAAGCTCCAAAGAACAGGAGAAAATATGTTTTCCGTTTGTTACCGTAACAGGAACTGCTATTTTTTCTACAAAAGTTTTTTGCATTTTTTTCTTTAATTTAAATATTTTTTTTAATACAGGCATATCGGCTAAAGCATCACATAATGTAAAGAAAGGACACGAAGCTAAATATATTAATGGTTTAACATATAAATGGGACTTATAAACAGATACTCCAAATGCAACAGCCAATATTACCGCTAATGTTACAGACCACGGAAAATCAAATAAGAAATAATAGTTAAACGAATAAATTCCAATTAATACGAGTAGACCTATCAAGATAATCGGATTTGGTTTAAATAGTGATAGTAAAAATTCCAAAAATTTAGGATTTGTTAATGATTTAAAATTTATACAATGAAGAAACAAAGACATTTTAAAAGCAAAAGTAGGTCTTCTTACCTCATAATCAAGAGAAGAAACATAAGTTTTCATTTTTTGAACGAATATAGGAGGATAATTTACACTCGTCAATAAAAACGAATATTTAAGTTCAGCATTTGCATCTTTAAAATCAATACATTGAATTTTTTCAAGAACAGAGTGTCTCATTGCCATAACATCAGAATCAATAGGAACAGCTAAACCGAGATTTGCTCTGCCTTGACGCATAATATTAACATTATATTCATTAACATTTGACCATACTTTTTCATAGAAATCTGCATCTTCTAAATATATTTCACTGGAACCTACAACTACGGCATTTTTTTCCAAAGCTTCATTAACGCAAGATAAGAAGTCATTTCTTACTATTCTGTTTGCATTTAGAAATACATAACCGTCTACTTTTTTAAAAGACATCAGATTTTCTAACAGCCAAGAAACTGCTTTGTCTCGGCCAAAAGGTGTATCATCGGTTAATCTCCATAATTTTGCACCGCCTACAAATTCCAGCTTGTTTGATGAATTATCGGTACAGTTATCCAATATTATATGTATTTGATAATTGCTTTTCGGGTAATCCTGTTTATTTAACTGTTCTAAAAGTTTTACTACGGTTTTTTCGTTATTATGCGAATATACAATTACTATCAAATTTTTATAATCAAGTTTATCAAGCTCACTCTTCTTTTTAGGACGAATTGCGCTAACTATAACTATAAGTGCAAAATATACGGTAAAAAGCGCTATATATAAAAAGAAAAATACTAATATAAATATCAATAAACTATTTAACATGCCCACACCTCTCTCTTTATTATAATTTTAAAAAAAAAAGAAATATTTTTCCAGTTATATACAAACTTAAATAAAAGCAATACAATGTAAATTTTTATTAAAATTATATTAAAAATTATAAACATTTTAATAATTCTGAATTATTATAATTGTAATAAATCCCCAAATCTCCTCCCAAGATTATTAAGTATTAGCTGCAATGCAGCTTTTTTTTTACCAATTCTTGATAAAAAAAATTTATGTTGTATCATAGGGATGTAAAATATACTGCTGTTATTCAGTAGTATAAAAGAATTTAATTATAAATGCGCCCATAGCTCAGCTGGATAGAGCGTTTGGCTACGAACCAAAAGGTCGGGGGTTCGAATCCCTCTGGGCGCGTTTTATTTTATGGATTTGAGGATTC
>CANQCO010000059.1 GCA_947589705.1 Candidatus Gastranaerophilales bacterium | reverse complement strand
TCGTTTCGGATACAGGCTCACAAGCTTCGCTATAGCTCAGCTGTTCGCTTTGTATCGCTCTGTCGCTCGTTCTTCACATTTATTAACGCAATAAAAAAGCCCTACCTGACGGTATGGCTCTTTTATTAGCGAGAGACGAGGCTCGAACACCTACACTTCGTTTCGGATACAGGCTCACAAGCTTCGCTATAGCTCAGCTGTTCGCTTTGTATCGCTCTGTCGCTCGTTCTTCACCTTTATTAACGCACTAAAAAAGCCCTACCCAACGGTATGGCTCTTTTATTAGCGAGAGACGAGGCTCGAACTCGCGACATCTTCCTTGGCAAGGAAGCATTCTACCACTGAATTACTCTCGCATTTACTTTGTGATTTTTATTATACATGCACAAAGTTTTTTTTCAAGCATTATTTTCCTGTTAAAATGTCAATAAAGTTTTTGTATTTAACTGTTGTAACACTTCCATCTTCTTCATATATTACTTTTTCTTGTTTCGAAAATTTTGCCGAATCCGTAAAATAATTCATTATACTGTTAAACCAGCCTGCTGAATATGCACAATATATTAATGCAATAACTATAATCCAATATAATACGCTTCGCATTTTTCCTCCTCTTTTTATTATTAGAGTAGATTATTTTTCTTTTTTAGTCAATTGTGAATTTCTTATTAAATACGGTTTTACAAAATTATATGTACCGTATATGGAAATAATTGTTCCGATTATTTTTAACGGATTTGAAATCTTTTCTTTTTTAATTATGCTGCCTATTGTATTTATGGCTGTACCGGCTGTAAAACACAGATATCCTTTAAATATTGCTCTGGGCGTTGTTACCATATCTTTTAAATCGTTCTTGTTTACTACCTTTTCACTTAATATATCAAGTACATCTTTTTTATACCCGATTTGTGACGTTTGAATATTATTATCTTTCTTTTTATATTCAAATTTACTCTGTTTTATATCCTGTATGTTATTTATTATATTCATATTTTCTCTTATCTTTTTTATTATAAAATGTAAACATAAAAAATTTTGTTATATTAAAATTAATATCGGATGGTTGCCATACCGAATCAGATTTAAGAGGTTTTTAAATTGAATCTTGTAAGTAATGATTTAGAAAAATTAGATATTGCTTTAAATAATGAAATTAAAAAATATTCAAATAGTATAACAAAAGATATTTGTGATTTTATAAATGCAAAATCGAAAAGATTAAGACCTGTATTAATTTTCTTAATTACAAAAGCTTTAAATAATGATATTGATGAAAAAATAATTAATCTCGCAGCTGCCGTTGAATTAATTCATAATGCAACATTAATCCACGATGATATTATTGATAATGCCAAAATCAGAAGGGCAAGAGTTTCACTTAATGCTTCTATCGGTAATAATTTAAGTGTGCTTGCAGGTGACTTGCTTCTTGTTATGGCTAATCGGATTTTGAATAAATTTAATAATATTGATATATTTGATGTATTTTCTAAGTCATTATCTTTAATGTGTCTTGCTGAAATTAATCAATATTTTTTGTTGAATAAAGTTCCTGATTTTAATACTTATATTGAAAAATCCAAAAATAAAACCGCTCAACTTTTTATTGCTTCAATTGATTCATTATGTAAGATTTTGGATATTAAAGAATGTGAAGCATTATGTTCTTTTGCACTCAACTTTGGTATAGCTTTTCAAATAAAAGATGATTTAATAAATATTTTGAATAATGATACAACAAAGCAGGCTTTTAGCGATGTTTATAACGGCATATATACCGCTCCCATAATATTTTTAAATAATATTACAGGTGATGTCGAAAGTCTTTCAAAAGAAGAAATAATTTCTAAATTGGCACGTTATCCTGAAATTATTCAAAAAACTTATGATTTAATAAGGCAATATTCTCTTAATGCTATTGCTTCATTGAAATTTATAAGCGATAATCAATATAAAATTAAGTTAGTTGAATTATGTGAAAATTTATACAAGGCGGTTTAAATGAATAAATCAATGTTAAAAGAAGCAGTGGAAACGATAGTTTTTGTGGTAGTTGCATTAATAATAATAAGATTTTTTATAGGTGAAGTCCGTTGGATTCCTTCCGCTTCCATGCATCCTACGTTAGTTGAGGGTGACAGAGTCATAGTTGAGAATGTATCCAGATTTTATTCTTCTCCAAAAAGAGGCGATATTATGATATTCTATCCGCCTGAAGTTGATTTAAAATATGACCCTCTTTCTTTATTTAGAAGATATACGGGATTTTTCTGTAAAGATGTTGCTTTTATTAAACGTGTTATAGGACTTCCCGGAGATAAGATACAAGTGGTTCATAATCCTGACGGTTCTTCCGATGTTTTAATTAATGATAAAGTTCTTGATGAACCCTATATTCAAGACAGATTTGAATATACACAATGTAAAGACACTATGTTCTGCGGTCCTTTGGTTTTAGGTGAAGATGAATATTTTATGATGGGTGATAACAGAGGCAATTCAACTGATTCAAGATATTGGGGCGTGCTTAAAAAAGACAGATTTATAGGTAGAGCTAAAGTCTTGTTCTGGCCTTTTACTCATTTTAAATATTTTGATGTCAGAAAGTATAACAATTAATAATTTTCATTTAAAAAGTCTGATAAAAAATCAAGTGCTTTATTTGAAAATTCATATTTCATAAGTCGTCTTGATAACAGAGGATTTGCAATATGTTTGTATGATTTTGTTGTTTTCCCGTTTGAGATTGCAATAAAAATGAGACCGACCGGTTTATTTTCGACAGCGCCTAATGGACCTGCTATTCCTGTTGTTGCTATTGAAATTGAGCAATTATATTTTTTTCTCAAACCTTCTGCCATCTCTATGGCAACTTCTTCACTTACAACACCGTTTTTATTTATTGTATTGGCATTTACCCCTAATATAATTTTTTTTGCTTCATTAGCATAAGTTACAAAATTTTGATAAATATAACTGCTGGAGCCTGAAACGTCTGTTAATCTTGAACTTATTAGCCCGCCTGTACAGGATTCCGCTGTTGATATTGTTAGAGCATTTTTAAACAATATTCGTGCTATTTGCTTTTCTCTTTTTAGTCTTATAATATCCAATGATTTTGATATTATAAAAAAGCAGTTAACAAAGAATTTTTTCAAACACATATTAATATACCGGCATGTCAACAGGTTTTAGTAATTGAACCTGAATAGTTTCCCCCTGATTAATGCTGATATCTTTACCTTTTTTAAATATATCCGCAATAGAATCACCTACAAAATAAATACCTGCAACAGGCGCACTAACAATAGCGGCAGCAGGTGCAAATACATATTTTGCTTTGCCGTTTAATACGTTTTCACCCTTTTCCCAAGCCCAGTTTGTAGGTTTTGTTACTATATTTTTAGAAGTTTGAGTAGTTTGGCTTATTGCCGTTGAATATGTTGTTTTTGAACTCAATGCTCCGTCATAAGTAATATTGGGGTTATTACACAGCCCGGCTGAAAATCTTACTTGTTTTCCTGTTGAACTTACTATATGGTCAAAGTATAAACGAACCATTCCGCCTTTATATAACATTGAAGGTTTTTTTACTTCTTCTATTGAACCTCTTACCACTGTTCCTTTTGGTATTACTACATAATCATCAGCTTTGACATTTTCTACTACCATTAAATTGAAGCTATCGCCTTCTTCCATAGCTATAGAACTTATCGGGTCAAGTAATTTTAGTTTTATAACCGTACCTTCAGGTACTCTTTTTGTTTTTATATTGGCGTTTATTTGTTTATCAACAGCACTGTATGCTTGATTGAATGACATTATCATAAATAATAAAACAATCGTTATTATTGAATAAATTTTTTTCATTTTTTGCCCCTAACTTATATCAGATATGGATATTTTACCAAATTTAGCAGATAAATCATCAATATGGTGAATTATATACATAAAAGGTTCTGCATCCTTGTCGTTTAAATCAATTAATGCACCCCAGTCGGTTCTTCCGTGATGTGCTGCTATCATTTTAGCTATATCTTTAAAATTTTCATTCATACATATAGAAAATCCCCATTGTGAATGGGTTCTCCAATCTTTTTTAAAATCTTCGTTATATTCTATTAATCCTGTTTCTAAATCTACATTGTATTCATATATTTTGCCGAAATCATGTAAAATACATGCAGCATAAACTTTATCAGGATTTAATTTATTATTGCATTTAGTTAATATTGTTTTTGCAATATCCAAACATTCATACGTATGCTGTAATAGACCGCCTATATAATTATGGTGCATTAATTTAGCGGCAGGTGCCAGCTTAAATTCCTTTTCATGTTCAAACAATAATGCCGATACAAATTCTGCCAGCTTCTTATCTGTTATTGTATTTATATATTCCGTTATTTTATTGAATAAATCGTTTCTCTGCGCTTCATCTAATCCTAATTTTGCTTCTTTTACGAGTGTTATGTCTGAAATAAGACAATTATTATATTTTTCGTTATATGTTCCCGTAAGTTTTATATGATTATTAGTTCTAAAAAGTATTGGATCGAGCCTGTTAAGGGTTTCTTCCCATAATATACAATTAAGAAGTGTTGAATCTTCAAGATTTTTAACTTGGAGTTTCCCCATTTTAGAACCTGCTTTTGTATCTCCGATTGCGAAAGTTACTACTTCATATATCGTACTTGTATCTAACATTGTTAACCTCATTTTTTAATTATTATACATCAACAAAATATTTTATATATAAGCTTGTAAATGGACTTAAAAGTGGTCTTTTTAATTTTAAATTTGAAAATTCCATTACTTTTGAGTCGCTGCATACTATAAATAAAGATTTATTTGTTTTTTTAATTATAGTAGAAGGTGCTTTGCCGGATGAAAAATCACAAATCTTATAACTGCCGATTTCAAAAAATTCATCTTTGTATGGTATATGGCAGTTGAGCCAAGGAGTTAAGGCTCTTATTCTCCTTGATATTTGAACGGATGTTTCATTTTTAAAATCTAATATACAATCTTTCAGGGTAATTTGAGGGTAATAACTCGCTTCTGTATTATTTTGTTTTATAGCTGTTTTAAGTTTTTCTTCAATGCTGTTTATTAATATTGAAACTTCTTTTCTGACAGTTTCGCAGCACTTTAATTTAAGGCTTAATCCCGTTTCTTCATTATTTATGTTAATACTCCATTGGTGAAGAATGTCACCTTCATCAAATTTATCGGACATAAGGTGAAAAGTAACACCGCTTTTTTCTTCGCCGTTTAGTATTGTGTAAAAATAAGGATTTGGACCTCTATACTTTGGCAGCAGCGCAGGATGTGTATTTATGCAGGCGAGTTTAGGAGATTTTATTGTTTCATTTGAAAATTTTTCGCCCCACGAACCTGTAATTATTATATCAGCCTCTAATCTTTTTATTTCATCTCTGAATTTTTTTGAATTAACGCTTTTGGCTTTAATATCATATAATCCCAGTGTTTTTGTAAATATTCTGTCAGCAGAAGGGAATAAGAAGTCATGAAGCAATCTTGACCACGAAGCGAAAATAATATTTTCCTGCCTGAACACTCCGACTATTTCATGTTTAGTGTTTATTAACCCCGCTATTAACGAAGTAAACATTTCGCCATAGCCGACTATTACTATCTTCATATCTTAAATTCAACCAAAAAATAATATTATTGTAAATTAATTATTTGTTTTTGTAATAAAAAGATTAAAATAGTTTTATAAAGATAAATTTTTTAATAAAATGTAATTAGAAAGAGAAGGATTCTTTGAGCGGTAATTTTGATGATTTAGAAACAACGGCAAGAAAGTCGTCAGTTATACAAGAACGTATGAGTCTTGTATCGGCTCATATGTATAAGCAATTTCTTGAATATCAGCAATCTAATGCTAATACTGCTGTTTTATTTGATAAAATGGTTGAAAATATGGCATTAACCGTTGAATATTTAAAACAATCTTTCACTGTAAGGGGTATTCCGTCAGAAAATATTTATTATGAATATGATAAACAAAGACATATAGCACTTTTAAATATCCTATGGCATTCTATCAGTTTTGTTTCTAATATGAAAGATAGTCCTAAAGCACTTCACCGAGAAAAAGATATTCCCCTTTTTACTGGCAGAATTATTGCCATAAAAGGTACAATCCCTGAATTAATTCATGGGTTTAATGATGAAATTGAGCAAAAACTACTTGATATGGAAGTTGCTTCTCTTTATGTTCCTGCCGATAAAATTGCTAAAGCTATTATTAAAATAAGGCATTTAGGTAATCAGGAATTTTACATTAATCAAATGGATGCACCGAGAGAATTCCTTTTAAAGGTTATTGAAACAATTTGCGGCGGCGGAAATTATCATAAAGAAGGTTCCAGAGTTACTATAAGTATTTAATTTTTCTTGTAAAGTTAAATTAATTTTTTTTTAAAATTTTAATAATTTATATCAATTTTGAATTTTTATTTTTTTTATTATAGTAAAAAATAAAAGGAGAAATTAGAAATGAATACAATAGGAAATAATTTTGAAGGTATAAATGTTGCTCCCGCTAATTCACACAAAACCGAGTCGAAAAAAAATGATAATCAATTAGAAAACTTCCAAAATGTCGAATGGAAAAATAAAAATGACGGTAAAACATATGTAGCAAAAAAAATTACTCTTAAACAGAATGGAAAAGAGTTAACTGGTATTTTTGTATTTGATAAAACTGCCAAACCTGATGAACAAGGAAATATAAAAGGCGAGTTTATGAATTTTGATGCTTTTATGAAGAAACTAACAGAAGAATTACCTTCCGTAAATAGTTCTACAGCTCAATCTTATTTTCCTAATATAAATCATACAAATAAGAGTGCAGGAAATAAAACCGTTTCTGTTAATCCGGGGTTGGAATTTGAAGATACTTTTAAAAATAGTTTAAAACTCTCTGACGGCTCTATGATTATAAAACCCGATCTTGCCGGGGTTTCAAATAATATAACAAAAGGTGAAGACGGAAAATATTATTTAACATCAATGGCTGTTGTTATGGGAGCGGAACCGCACACAAGAGAAATAACCGAAGATGAAATATTAAATCCTAAATATGGACTTTGTGCAGGAACAATAAAAGAACTTGATAACGGCAATTATGAAGTTACTTATTTTGGAGATGCTTATACAAAAGAATCTACAGAAGTAATGAACAGCAGTGAATGTGCAAAATTTTTGAAAGAAAATTTTCTTTATTCATATAAAAACCAGTAATATTTTGTATTAATTTACTGATTCAAAACCTTCTTCAAGTGCTTGGATGTTTCCGTCAAGCATAGAAGCTTTTTTCCCTGTTAATTTTTTCTTCATTGTAGCAATTATGCCTTCTTTTGTTACTACGGGAAAAACTTTTATAAAAGCACCTAAAGAAACTATATTAGCCATTTTTTCATGCCCGTTTTTATGAGCAATTTCTGTCATAGGAACAAATTTATAAGTAATATCATCTCTTTTTGGTTGAGTTTTAACCAAAGAAGAGTTTACAACAATCATTCCGCCCGGTTTAATTCTTGATTCAAATTTTTCAAAAGAAGGAGCATTAAGTGCTATAACGTTTTCAGGTTCTGCTACAAAAGCGCATGCAACTTCGTCATCTGACATACAAACGGTACAATTAACAGTGCCGCCTCTCATTTCAGCACCGTATGCAGGTGACCATGTTACGTTTAATCCTTCATTCATACAGGCATTTGCAAGCAATTGACCTATAAATAATACACCCTGACCGCCAAATCCTGCTATTAATACATTTGAATCCATTATTCACTTACCTTATCTTTATAAATTCCGGGTTTAAATACTTCTGACATTTCGCCTCTTACTCTTGCATGAGCTTCCTGTGGAGTCATTTTCCAGTTTGTCGGGCATGTTGCGAGTATTTCTACAAAACCTGTTCCTAATCCTTTTAATTGGGCTTCAAAAGCTTTTTTTATACATTTTTTTGCATTTATTATGGCGGCAGGATTGTCAAGTGTAACTCTAGCTACAAATGCTGTTCCATCTACTTCTTTTAATATTTCGCACACTTTTAAAGGGTATCCTGATATTTCAACTTTACGTCCTTGCGTTGTTGTTGTAGTTACCTGCCCAATTAATGTTGTAGGTCCTGCCTGACCTCCCGTCATACCGTATGTTGTATTATTTATGCAAATGGCAGTGACTTTTTCACCTCTTGTCATAGCGTGAATTGTTTCACCCAAACCGATTGAAGCTAAATCTCCGTCACCTTGATATGTAAATACGACTTTATCGGGTTTAGAACGTTTTACTCCGGTTGCCACAGCTAACGAGCGTCCATGCGGTGATTCTACAATATCTACATTAAAAAAGTCATAAGAAAATACACTGCATCCGACAGAAGCGATTCCTATTGTCTTTTCTCTAACTCCGAGTTCATCCAATACTTCCGCAACAAGTTTAACAGCTAAGCCATGGTCACAGCCTGGGCAAAAGCTTATTTTAAAATCATCTCTTATTGAATCGGGTTTTTTATATACAAGCTGTTCCATATTTCTTTTCATCCATTTTCTTATAGACTGCTTCTATTTGTTTATATATTTCTTCAACAGTCATCATAACACCTGCAGGTCTGCCGTAAAATTCAACAGGGATACTTTTTGCTAATCCTGCAATACTTGCTTTGATATCTTGAAGCATTTGTCCGCAATTAAGTTCTATATCAAGTATTCCGTCTACTTTTTGTGCAATTTCGGCAACTAATTTTTCGGGGAACGGATTAAGCATAATTGGTCTGAATAATCCTACTTTTAACCCGTTTTTTCTTGCCATTTTAACTGCTGCTTTTGCTATTCTTGCAACGGAACCGAATGCTGTTATAACAAGTTTTGCACCTTCTGTTTCGTACTTTTCAAACAGATTTTCGTTTTCTAATATTTGTTTATATTTTTCAAATATCTTAACAACTCTTTTTCTTAAGGTTTCTTCTTCTCTTTCAATTGAAGCAATATGTCTTGGTTCTCTATCCTTAGCACCGTCTAATGCCCAAGATGATTGGTCAATTTCTTCATAAGGATATTCACCCACAACAGCAGGTTCCATCATTTGACCTAGCATTCCGTCTGCTAATAAACATACAGGCGTTCTGTATTTTTGAGAAACATAAAAACATTTGTATGTTAAATCAACACATTCCTGAACACTTGCGGGAGCAAATGTAACGATTTTATAATCACCGTTGCCGCCGCCTTTTGTAGCCTGATAATAGTCACCTTGAGAAGCATATATATAGCCGAGCCCCGGGCCTGCTCTCATAACACTAACCAATACGCAAGGTATTTCATCACCTGCTATAAAAGATAAACCCTCCTGCATTAGTGCAACTGCACATGATGAAGAAGATGTCATGGCTTTAACGCCTGTTGAACCTGCACCTAAAAGCATATTTATTGCTGCTACTTCACTTTCTGCAGCTACAAATGCTCTGCCCAGTTCAGGCATTTTTGAACTTAAATATTCACCTATCTCACTTTGCGGTGTAATAGGATATCCAAAATAACTTTGACAGCCTGCTTCAACAGCAGCTTGTGCTATAGCATAATTCCCTTTTAAAAGTTCTTTCTCTCTTTTCATCTGTATACCTTTTCAATTGCAATATCAGGACAAACTCTTGCACAAATGGCACAGCCTACACACTTTTCCGGATGATTAACTGCCATAGGATAATATCCTAAAGCATTTACATTCTCATCCGCACCTAAAACCTTATTAGGACATGCGTCAATGCATAAATAGCAGGCTTTACATTTATCTCTGTTTAATACTATTCTTCCCATAAAATAAACCTGTTTCTATATCTCTCTAAATATTACTACCGATATATTAATAAAACAAGTCTATTAATTAACTAAGTCTGATTATTAATTTTGCTCCTTATAAATGTTTATGATATGATATTCATATATGGAGATTTGAGGCAGTGCCAAGAAAAAAGTGTATTGAAATCGTTCTTGATGTTGAAACTACAGGACTTGATTATACTAAAGAAAGAATGGTCGAGTTTGCTGCTATCCGTTTAGAAAACGGCAAGATGAAAGACAGGTTTGAAACTCTTATTAACCCAGAGCAGCATATCAGAAAATCAAGTATAGCTGTTCACGGAATAACGGAAGATGATGTTAAAGATGCACCAACGGAAGCTGAAGTTATGCCTTTGATTTTAGATTTTATTGGTGATTACCCGATAGTTGCTCATAACGCTATTTTTGATTATTCATTTATTAATGAAGCAAGCTTAAGACAGACGGGTAAACCTATTACAAACGCTAGAATAGATTCTCAGATGATGTTTAAAGAAATTTATCCCGAATTGGAATCTTGCGGACTTGAAAGCTTGATGAACAAATTTAACATTGAATTTTCTACACGTCATAGAGCCATGGCTGATACTGAAGGTTTAGCCAAAGCATATCCCGAATTAAAAAAACTTTACGAAAAAAAATACGCCTGGCAAATTCAACAGTTAGATAATATAGATTATCTTTTCGAAAGATATTTAAGAATACAGCAGGCTGTACAGATTATGCAGTCTGAAATGCAGGATTTAAAATCGGTATTCAGGCTCTATTTTGAACAGGGCGGACAAAATATACAATCGCCAAACGGTGAAGTGCTTACTTATCAATCTAAACGAGGTTATGCCTATGATTTTGTCGAAGTAAAAGAGGTATTAGAAGAAATCGGCGCACTTCAAAAGGCTGTTAAATTAAATAATAATTTTATTGACAGGCTGATTTCATCAGGAAGTATATCTAAAGAACAAAAAGAAAAACTCGCAAACGCAAGACAAAATCTTTCTGAAACCAGAAATGTTCATATAATAAAACCCGACAGAAAGTTTGAACACGTTTAATTAAAATTAAAATAAATAATCAAATTCAAGATGTCCTATTTTAATTACATCGCCTTCTTGAACACCTGCTTGAATTAGTGCGTCAAAAACTCCCATTGATTTTAATATGTTTTGGAATCTGTATAACTGTTCCGTATTTCTCCCGTCAGTGACGTTTGCAAGTCGGAATATTTTTCCGCCTTCTACTACAAATGTGTGTTTATCTGTTCTATATATGTTAAAAGAGCTGTCATCATTGTCAAAAGCGTCACTGTCTTCTTCAACATCAATTTCTATAATGTGTTTAGGAATTTCTTCAACTTTCTTTTCAATAAAATTTAAAAATTCTTTAATATTTTCTCCCGTAACAGCTGAAATTAAAAATACATCATCAGATATTTTTTTAAATTCGCCCAAATATTTTTCCCGAGTTTCTTTGTCGACAGAGTCTATTTTATTTAAAGCTATAATCTGATAGGTTTTTGAAAGTTCTTCCGAGTGCTTTTTAAGTTCAGAATTAATTATTTCATAGTTCTTCAATGGGTTTTCCTGCGTAATATCAACAAGATGAATAAGAAAACGGCATCTTTCAACGTGTCTTAAGAATTCATGCCCCAAACCTATACCCTCTGAAGCGCCTTCAATAAGCCCCGGAATATCAGCTACAACATAGCCGTCGCCGTTTTGTTTTTTTACAACGCCGAGATGAGGAACAATGGTTGTAAAAGGATAATCAGCTACTTTAGGTTTAGCCGAACTTATTGCACTTATCAGAGTAGACTTACCTGCATTAGGCATACCTAAAAGCCCGACATCTGCAATAAGTTTCAGTTCAAATTCAAGATTTCTTTCAATACCGCTTTCACCGGGTTCGCAGAATTGCGGTGCTCTTTTTTGAGCCGTGGCAAAACAAGCATTACCCCTTCCGCCTCTGCCGCCTTTTGCAGCAAGTACAATCTGTCCATCTTTATTCAAATCGGCAATGATTTTACCTGAATCAGTGTCTTTTACTACGGTTCCTACAGGTACTTTGATATATAAATCCTTTCCGCATCTTCCGTGCTGAGTTTTTATATAACCGTTTTCTCCGTTTTCGGCTTTAAAGACGGATTGATATTGAAAGTCCATTAATGTAGACATATCTTCGGTTGCAACAAGGTACACGTCACCGCCCTTGCCGCCGTTACCGCCCGCAGGGCCGCCTTTATCAACATATTTTTCCCTTCTCCAGGCAACAATTCCGTTGCCGCCTTTACCAGAGAGGATTTTTATTCTTGTTTTATCGAGAAACATTCCTTTGACCTTTTAAAATATTATATTACAAAAAATTCAGGCTATAACAATTCAAAATAATTCTTACGAAATTTTAATATACCTTCATTTTGCATTTTAGAAAGTTCTCTTGATAGCGCACACCTGTCCGTACACAGAAATCTTGCCATTTCTTCTCTTGTATATGGTATTGTAAAAACGCCCTCTCCTTTTGAATGGGTTCTTAAAAGAGCCAAAATCTTATCTCTTATTGTTTTTTGACCTATAATATCTATTTTATCGTTTAATAATGAGTTCCTTTTTGATATCATTTTCATTATGTTTTTTATTAATTTTAAATGGTAGGAGCATAATTTATCACAGGGAGTAACAACTCTTTCAAACGGAAGAAATAGAACTTCACAACTTGACATAGCTATAATATTAACAGGGCTTCTATTTTCGCCTAAGCATACTATATTATGCCCGAAAATATCATTTATTTTAAGATTCTCAATTATGCTGCCATTTCTTATTATTTGTGCATTCCCGTCAAGAATAACGCCGAGAAAATCAATTTTTCCGCCCGTTTTTAATATATAAGAATTTTTCTTAAAAACTTTAGTTCTTATTCCGAAACATTCTAAAATTTTTAAAATCTCACTATTCTCAATATTTTCAAATAAATCAATATCAAGCATTATACTTTTTTATGTCTCTTTTTTTTCTTTTCAAGATTTGTAATATTTAAATCATGTTTGGCGTTATCAATAGAGATTTTAGCAAGCGGTTTATGATTTCTTTTATCATAAAATACAAGCCAATGCTGTCTTTTGGGATTATCAACGGAAAAAGACAGAATACCTGAAACATTCTCGCCTTTTTTAATATTTTTCATTGCCAGTGAATTTTTATAATCCGTAAAAATAGAAGGAGTATAAGAGTTTCTTAAATCGCTTACAAGTGCTATATCAAATGCTGAAAAGTCTTTATCTGATTGATTTTTAATTATTAAATCAATTGAGATGGTATTTAAATTACCAAATGGATCTTCTTCAAGAAAAATATCCGTGATATCAACATCCAGCCCTTCATATTTAATTTCATCCTGTCTTAGTGCTTCATGAGTCATAACAGGTATTGCTTCGCTGCTTTTAATTTTAACTTTAATTTCGTCACCCGGTGCAATTAAAACATCTTTACCTTTTCTGAACAGGCTTAATCCGAGTGCAATAACGCCTCCAATAGCTGCTCCTCCTATAACAGTATAGCCTTGACTTACAATTGCACCTTCAAGTCCTGCAATTTCCATAGCGGCAACAGCACCGTAAACTCCGCCTATAGCTGTATATGCTATATCTTCTCCCGCTTTTTGAACTATTGATTTAGCAGGAGTTAATTTTGATGTCATATCCCCTTCAATAGGTATTTCTCTGCCGTCGGGCGTAATTAAATAATCAAAAGATAATTCTATATACCCGTCACGCCCCATACGTTTTGGGTCTACTATGTTTTTAATACTGCCATGAGCAACGGTTCCTACGGGAAGCAGTACTCCACTCCCAGCTAAAACATCATCAGATACAACGGCAAAAAATTCATCGCCTTCTATTGATGTAGTGCCTGCCAGAACTTGTGAAACAGTTAAATTTATGGTCTTTGTTTCATCAAGGTTTTTTACTTCATTTGTAAATATTTTTTTATCATTGTATGGCTTTGTTTCCGTTTCTTCAATATGACCCTGAAACGGCTCTTGCGCATATACAACGGGCAATGTATATGATACCGACAGTGCTGACAATATTAATAATGAAATAATTTTCTTTTTCATAAAACCCACCTCTATTATTTTACTACAGCTATATAACTATTTCAAATTTAATCTAATGTCACAACCTTCGGAGAAACCCCTTCTTTCCCCCCCCTCAGTGAAAATTTTCTCGGACAAAATTTAATTTTTATTATTTTATATTCGTGTTATCATTTTAGAAAATGAGTGATAAATAGAGGTTTTAAATATGACCGGTTCATTAATGGAAGAGTTAAGAAAAAAATATGAAGTTGTAATTGGGTTAGAGGTTCATGCACAGTTAAAAACAAAATCAAAGATATTTGCATGTGATTCAACGGAATTCGGTAACGAACAAAATACGCAGGTTAGCCCCGTAACACTCGGAATGCCCGGGGTTCTGCCTGTATTAAATAAAGAAGTTGTTAATATGGGAATATTAACAGGATTGGCGCTTCACTGTACAATCCCTCAATACTGCAAGTTTGACAGAAAACAATACTTTTACCCTGATCTTCCGAAAGGCTATCAGATTTCACAGTATGACCAGCCGATCTGTGTTAACGGCTATATTGATATAGAAGGTAAAAGAATAGGAATTACAAGAG
>CANQCO010000058.1 GCA_947589705.1 Candidatus Gastranaerophilales bacterium | reverse complement strand
ATTAAATCTAAATATTTTAAGTTTGCACTTCCTATTTTTAAATCGGCAAAAAACATTTCAACATACAGACAACTTTTGCAGAATTTTTTTGGATTTATACTGCTTTGCCAAGATAATTAAGAAGCAAGGTTTAGAATCAGCTTTTACAAAAACATCAAAAATAAGCTAATAAACATTAATAATAAAAGAACGCCGAAAATACTTAATAATTCATATTTTTTTCTTTGCTATGACATTTCCGATTATTTGTAGAGTTTCAAAATATCGAGCCAATTTAAATATTGTTGTTCTTATTCTTTATCTCCTCATACATTAGTTCTCTTGACTCGACTACTTTTTGAGCAGTTCTAAATTTATATCAATTTTTAAAATTAATACACAGCTATTTCTAAATTTAATCCATTCAACATTTCTTTGTCTTTTTTTATTTCTTCACCTTGAGTTGTCAGATAATCACCTGCAAGAAGTCCGTTAATTCCTGCTTTTAAACCTGATTTTTGAGTTTCTTCTGATAGTCTTGTATTTCTTCCGCCAGCATATCTTAAAATTGCTTTTGGCATTGCAATTCTAAATATGCAAATTGTTCTTAGTACTTCTTCTTGCGTAATTTTATCGCCGTAATTTTCTAAAGCCGTTCCTTTAATCGGATTTAATACGTTTATAGGTACGGTTTTTGGGTTTAATTCTGCTAAAGATATAGCCATATCAATCCTATCAAATTTTGTTTCGCCCATCCCTAGTATTACACCGCAGCAAGCCTCAATTCCGTTTTTTGTAATTGATTTAACAGTTTTAATTCTATCTTCAAAACTATGTGTTGTACAAATTTTAGAATGATAATTTTTTGAGGTGTTGATATTGTGGTTAAATCTTTCAACTCCCGCTTCTTTTATTTTTTTAATCTGTTGTTCATCTAATATTCCTAAAGAAGCACAGCAATGTATATTAGGTATTGCTGCAACTGCTTTAATCATCTCTAAGATTTTTTCAAAATCTTCCCCTTTCTCGCTTCTTCCCGAGGTAACTATACAGAATCTTGTTGCACCGTTTTCTTTTGCCTTAAGTGCGGCTTTGTAGACTTCTTCAACCGATAATAAAGGATGGCAAATTATATTAGCGTGATTATATGAACTTTGAGAACAGTATTTGCAATTTTCTGAGCATTTCCCTGTTCTTGCACTAATTATAGAACAAATTTCAACTTCATTATTAAAGTTTTCTTTTGTAATTTTTTCAGCTTTTGCAATCAGTTCTTCTAAATCTAAATCATATAATTTTAATAATTCTTCTCTGTTCATTTTTATTTTCCTTTTTATTGTGGCACTTGAAAACAATTATAATGTTATGCTATACCCTAACATATTACAAATATTAAACTTTTTCAACATTTGGCTATTGACAATAAATTTATTTATTGAATAATAAAATTATGATTAAATTAAATGCAGTTAAAGTACAAATTTGTTGCTGTAAGTTCTTATGTTTAAGGACTTAATTTTGATGCGATAAATTTTTTACCTGATTTGTAGTCCTTAAACATTTTGTTTAAGGCTATTTTGTATGCAGTAGCGAAGAAAATAAAAATTAATACAATAATAAAAGAAGGGATAAACAAATGAAAATAAACACACAAAAGACACAAGCCGTAAATTTTAAATCTTTCAATTTAACACCTCTTTCAAAGGCGCTTTACACTTTAAATAATAACGATATGCTCAATGCTTCTTTTGTTGATGTATTTGCAATGGATACACCAAGAACAATAGTAGAAACAAAAAACAGAGGTAAACAAGCAGGAATTGAAATGGGGTTTAGAGAATATACAGGCACATTTATTGCCGAATTCAGTGCAACTGTTTTTGCAATTCTTTCATCAAAATTATTAAATAAGTTATATAAACCAAATATTAAAACAAATAATTCAAGCTGGATTACAAATAAAGGGCTTCAAACTTTTAAAGAAATTTTCTCTAAAACAGATAAAACACCGAAAGGTTTTGTTGATAGCGTATTAAATTCAATAACAGGACTGGTTGGAAGTGAATATAAAACATTTTCTTCAATTGATAAAGGCAAAACAGAAAAAATTGCTCAAACGCTTACGGACTTAATCTCAAATGATGTTGATAAATCAACAATAAAGAAAACATTGTCAACTGTTCAAGATGAGATTGTCCAACTATTAGGAGCAGATAATAACATTATTATAAAATCAGCAGATAAAGAATTTAGTGCAAATTTAACTCATATTTTAAGAGATACGGTAGATGCAGGTAAAAATATATTCTTCAAAAAAGGAGTGAACACAGAAGAAATAATTAAAAAATTGAAATTTTTAAATAACTCAAAAATTGCACTTGCAATACCTGCTTCAATGTTATTAGCCATAACAAATCAATATATAAACAGACAACTTACAAAAAAAAGAACAGGAATAGATAATTTTGTCGGCGAAAACGGATATGAAAATAATGTCAAAGATAAAAATAACAAAGGCAGGGAAAAAGGATTATTAGCCAAAAAAATGTTATCAGCAGGTGTATTTTTATTAATGCTCTCTAAAGTTATGGGGTTAAAAAAGCCTTCTGATTTAATTAATAAGCTGGAATTTACAGGTCCAGCTACAGGCGGTAACGCTATAAAAACAATTTACGGCACACTCATTTTAGGCAGAATATTTGCCTCTAAAGATTCAACGGAATTAAGAGAGACAAATGTAAGAGATTATTTGGGATTTTTAAATTGGCTTGTTTTAGGCGGATTTGTTGCAAAAGGAGTAGGACAAATACTTGACCCTAAACAAACAAACTTGTTTAATATTACAAAACAAGGAAATGGTATTAAACATTGGCTTCAAGATGTTTCTTTAAAATCTCAAAAAGAAATAATAGCCCAAGGCGGCAATGTCGCAAAAAATCTTATGAACCTAAATATAGCTCAAATATCCGGTATTGCATACTCAGCATTAATGCTTGGAGTATTACTTCCAAAATTAAATATTTGGATGACAAAACACAATAAAAAATTTAGTTTAAACCTTTTTAAACAGCTAAAAACACCCGACAAAAAGGAGAGTATAAAAGAAAATAATAAAAACTTTTCAGAACAAAAGATTGGGTTTAAATCAAACTCGCAAAATAACTATATTTCAATAGATGAATTTCAGCAATTAATACGTGTTAAACAAAAGTCATATAATTTGTGAGCAATTTTGTAATGGGATTCTTTTGAAAAATGCAGTCCATCAAGCTTTGAAACTTCAACAATATTATCCCAATCAAAAAACAGGCAGTTATTTTCTTCAGCCGTTTTTTGATATATCTTTGAAAACTGAGTTGATTTTTCAATTGCAATATCGTCAAACTGTCTTTTAAAATATTGTGTTTTGACACAATTTGATAAGCGGGCAGGTGAAATTACAATAATTTTTGCTTTCGGGCATATACTTTTTGTTATACTAATTAAATTTTCAATCCCATTTTTAATATCAGCCAAACTAGGGTTAAAAAACTTTTGAATGTCATTTATGCCGAGAGCCAAAATTACAATATCAAAAGTATTATCTAAATACTTAGGTAAAACTTTATACCCTGTTTGTTCAATACCATCAGGATTATCAATAAAACAAGTTCTGTTACAGCAGCCTGCTTCAACTATTTCATAATTTTTACCTAAAAGATTTTGTAATATTGATGTCCATCTTGTATTTTTATCATATCTTGTACCTAAATTCGGGATATATCCCCAAGTATTACTGTCTCCAAAACATAAAATCTTTTTCATAAATTGCCCCGGTTCTTATTTTATTGTATTATAACTGAAAAATATTTGTTATAAAGAGCGCAATAATGGCGAAAAACAGCATTCAAACTACCCAAATAACAAAAAAAACATTAACACAGAGTTTAGAAAAATACTTGCTTGCAATTTATGATATTTCAAAAAATAACTCTCATATCATAGTTAAAGATGTATCAAAGTATTTAGGTATTGGAGGGGCAACAACTGCCACGTCAATAAAAACTTTAGCGAAAAAAGGACTTATAAATTATGTGCCTTACGGTAATATTACTCTAACTAAAGATGGTATAAACCTTATTCAATTAAAAATGTATCGCCATAATACAATCTCAAATTTTTTAAACCAAGTCTTAGAAATAGAAAGAACTTCGGCTGATAAAAACGCTAGTGTCATTGAATATTCAATGACAGAAGATGTTCTGATAAAATTTGTGCATTTTCTTGATTTTATGAAGCAATGTTCCTGCAAAGAGCCTAAGTGGCTAAACAGCTGTAAACATAGTCTTAGAGATGGACAAATTTCAGAAAAATGTATAAACTGTGTTACTGGTTGTGGTAGCTGTAGAGGTTGTTGTTCTTAACAGCTTTTCTTCAAATACATTTATTTATATTACATTGCTCCATTCTATAAGTTCTTTTTTATATTCATCAAAAGAATTTTTGTAATCTTTCAAATCTATGCTTATATTTCCTTTTTTATTTCTTTTAAATTTGCCGGCTTTTTTATGTATATTTTCACTTGTTTTTTCTTTTAGTTCTTTTATTATTTTTTCATATTCTTTTTGGGTTAAGCTAAGTTGTTTTATTTCAATTCTGATTTCTAAATCTTTTTTATGTAATTTATCTCTTAAATCTTCTTGAATACATTTTTCCAATTCAGAACAGAATTCTTTATATTTATTTATAAGGTTTTTATCATTTTTAAAATGGGATTCATAATACTCTTTAGGAGCTAAAACAGTTAAAATAAATTTTTTCACATCATTTATTTCATAAAATTTTCTATCATCTGAGACAACAGATGTAATTTTATTTTGATATTCATATTTATTATTTGAATCATAATGATATGCTAGATTTAAAAGCATATACAAATTTTTTATATTTTCAGCAATCGTGTAGCAAGGATTATTCTTTGTGTTATCCCATCGTTTAAGTTCTATAATATTTATTGTTTTATCTTTTTTTATTGCTAAATCAATGTGAGAACCATTGTTTAAATCGGGAATAGGAACTTGATTATTACAATCCAATGATGATATTTTAATCATTCTCTCAAGGATATCTTCAGACCTGCTATTTTTTGGAAGTATTGTACAATTTGTTTTTTCTTCATCGGATTTGACTTCTTTTGGGTGTTTAAACAACTTTTCATTTTTTGAATATTCACCTGCATTTTTATAACCTGTAATTTCATTTACTTTTATTTCTTGTGTTATTTTATTAATAAGATGTTTAGCTAATTCACCGACTTTTCTAGCTGTCAAATTATTAAATGAACATGTTTTTTCACTATAAACATTATCTTTCTTAAGTTTTTCGCATTTTAAAATTTTATCAATAATTGGCATACAATCTCCTTATTTAAACTATTATATATTCATTATTCTGCTACTTCAAGTATTTCACAATCTGATAAGTTTAAGACCTCCGTTTTAAAAAGTTCTTCATACTTTTTAGGATGTTGTGTGTGGATAGGGATAATTATTTTTGGCGAGAGTTCTTTTACAAAATTTTGCAAATCCTCTAAATAAGCGTGTCCTGAAGAATGGATATGGATTAGTTGAGGTTTTAAAATATCCGTATGTAAACTCTTTTCTAAATAACCCTTCCAAAGTGAATAAATATATTGAATTTCTTCAGGCTTGAACTTTTTTAAAATTTTCTTAGTTAAATAAAAATTATCTTTTAGAACATATTTTGAGGGATTTTTTCTTATTTCTTCAACTGAAATTTTTTTACTTTTGTATTTATAAAGAGTCTTATCTTTTGCAAGTTCATTAGAAATACTACTCGGGCTGAAATAAACTTTAATGTTATTCCAATTAAATTGTGGGATATTTTTGCTTAAATCCTTAAAATTTTCTAAAACATAGCAGGTATTTGGGTCTAAAACAAGAGTTTTTTTATTGATTAAACAAGCTTTAAAAACAGAAATAAATCTTTCCAAGTTTTGAGATGAAAAAGTTATAAGAGATAATTTTTTCGTATTAAAAGCACATTTCAATTCTTGTAAAACATCATTTTCGGATTTTTGAGTTTGTTTTTCTCTCCCGATATTAGATCCTTCCATAATTAAATAATCAACATCCTTAACTTTTTTAAGATTATCGCTCATATAACTTTTTCTGCCGTGGAAGCGTAAATCACCTGTATATAATAGTTTTTTATTTTTATACTGAATTTCATAAGCAAGACTTTGAGGTGCACTGTGGTCAACTATATGAGGAGTTATTGTATAATCACCAATTGTTATAGGGTTATCCAGAACATGTATATCTGAATTTTTTAAGTATTTGTTTGAAGTTAAGGGATATACTTTTTTTATTAAATTAGATGTCACCCTGCTCATATATACCGGTATTTTAGAGTTAATAAATTCCAATAATCCAAAATGGTCAGGATGAGCATGTGTTATAAAAATAGCATTAATATCCGTTTCTTCATAGCCATAGAGCCCTTTTATGTCAAGTTTTACGTTTTCTGTATTATCATTATTATTTAAAGGTAGACCGACATCAAAAAGCAATCTTGTTTTGCCGTCATTTAATTCAAAACATGAACCGCCTATTTCATTTGTTCCTCTATGTATAATTAACTGCATATTACCTCTTTTTCATATTGGTAATTTCTTTGAATTTGTTTTTGAATCAATTGAAGATTTTTTATTAAATAATCATTAATTTTTAAATAATATGACATTGGCTTTCTCCGTTATTATAATATTTTTATATATTATACAAACATTCAATGACAGATTTGGTCATACATAATTTTTTAAAAATTTAAGTAAAAAAACAAAAAAATTAATAAAATTCTTATAGTTTTAAATAACTTATCCTTTTCACTCATAGTAAAAAATCCTATGGTTGAGATTATCCTATTAATTTTATTTGAAATCTTATTTTTTTTGAGTTTTAGATTGAGTTTAAACAATTACTTATTCTAAAAGCTTTTGGTATTGCTATAAAGAAATGTAAAAAAAAATATAAAAATGACAATTTATGTTTTTTACTAAATTTAAGTAATTATGTTTTATTTGTGGGTTATATTATGAAAATAAATTATACGTATTCTATAAAAAATAATTGTCAGTATAAAAATATTGACCATTCATATAAAAATGAAATACAAGAACAATGTCTAGATAATACTTTATTAGGAATTGAATACCCCAGAAACTATAAAAATGCAATTTCTTTTACAGGTAATGGTTTTTTAAGCGAAGGAAATATAAGAACAACATTTCCATGTTTTTCAGATAAAGTTTCAACTGCTTTTTTACGCCAAAATTTTAACAAACGGGAGAAATATAATAAATTAAAAATTTTGTATGAGGGTGTACAAGACAAAAAAGACATAGAATATTTGATAACAAATCAAAATACTACCGAAGACCCCACAAATGAAGATATACTAAAACAATTATTATATATCTGTGATAATTTATCCGAAGAAGAAATAGAGAAATATAAAAGTTTTCGAAATAACAATTCCGATAATAAACAATTAGATTTAAAATCATTTATTGACAGATTCATAGAAATAAGAAATAAAAATATTGAAAATACGGATAAAAAAACAGTACAAAGAGGAAAACCCAAAGAGTTAAAAAATCCTATAAAGTATCCTGTTCATCTCGCTTTAAAATGGGCGTTTGAAGGCAAAACAGATGATGATATAAAAAAAGAATACAGACAAATAGAATTAATAACAATGGGATACGATATAAAAACAGCTCTTCATCTCGCCTCGTTAAATGATAATCAGTTTATTAGATATAATCAATTAGTTTCTCAAGGGGAAGATTATGTTACAGCATATGATGTTGCCAGACTTGATGATAAACAATATGAAAAATATAAACAATTAAGATCTGACAAAAAAGAAAAATATATTGCATTTCATCTCGCCCGGCTTGATGAAGCACAATATGAAAGATATAAGCAATTAATTGATCAAGAAAATAAAACACCTTATGAAGCACTTAATATTACCAATAATATTAGCCGGCTTGATGATAAACAATATGAAAGATATGATCAATTAATTAAGCAAAAAGGGATAACACCTGATGAAGCACTTTCTCTTGCCTGGCTTGATGAGACACAATTTGAAAAATATAAGCAATTAATTAAGCAAGGTAAAGAACCTTTTGATGCAGTTGATCTTGCCCGGCTTGATGAGACACAATTTGAAAAATATAAGCAATTAATTAAGCAAGAAGGGATAACACCTTATAAAGCATTGGTTATTGCCAAATTAACCAAGGAAGAACTGCAAAGATTAAATAAAAGAAGCAGAAACCTGACTGACGATGAAGCATATATACTTGCTAAAGAAACTACCTTATCTTTTTTAACTCCCGAACAAATTAAAGAATTGCCTGAAAATATTTTCTATTTAATTAGTACAGGACAATCAGAAGATATTCATGACGCTATGCAAAATGCAATAAGAAAAGCTCTTGATAGGAATTTTAAAGTTACTGCTAAGGATGCTGATATTACCACCAATGAATTATCTTTATTGAATAATAATATAAAAAAAGATTCAAATACCACTTATAGTTCACAAGAATTGGAACTTTTAATAGAAAATAATGAACTTAATGTAAAATATAATAAAACACAAAAGGAATTTAATGTTCTTATAAAAAAACGAATAATTGACGGTAAAACTATTCTATATATAAAAGATAAAAATAGTGATAAAGAATACATAGCCTATAATGGTGCAATTGCTTTAATAGACGAAAATAATTCAATTAAAGATGAAAATGGAAATGATGTAATTGATGAAAGAACTAAACTATCATTATTATCATCACATAATATGTATCCTGAAAAACAATCAGAAATATTGGCAAAAGCCTCAAAAGAATTTATATTTAGCACTATTGATGAAAACGGTGAATCAATTATAGGGAAAGGACTTAATGGGGAAGCTCCATTAGTTGCTAATTATTATTCCGACAAAGATATACAAGAATATTTTGGCGAAAAACTTACACAACTTAATGAAAATAAGCAGTTAACGGCTGAAAATCTTTTGAGAATTTTTCCTAAAAATGCTATCCTTATAATTAGACCTTATGCACAAGAAGATTCAAATATGCTTTATTCTATCGGAGCACAATGGTATAGTAAAGATAATAACAGATGGGAAATACGTATACATTCTACGGATTTGAAATTCGCCGATGATAATGCTAATTGGGTGTTCAGATTGGGGTATACACATCCGGATTCTTTAAATAATGATGTAACTACTTATTTCCAATTTGCGGATAATTCTTATAATTTTGATGGTGAATTTAGCGGAGATAATTCTAAAGATTCACATATCCATATTAAATCACCTCTTCCTGAAAACAACCTGTTAAATAATATTGATTTCCAAAAAATTATTCAACAAATAAGTAAAATCTTATAAAAATCCGTGATAAGATTATTTCTGCATTAAAAAACTATAAAAACGGAAAAAATAAATTTAATTCGGACCTAATAATTAACCCTTCTTCGGAAATTGTTTAGGCAATTAACTTAAAATATTCTAAATTATGCAATTTGATAATTGACAAATTCATAAATAAAATAAATATGGATATTCTAGATATTCTTATGACTAATACGAGCAAAAAACGGGGTTTTTATCTATTATTACTACCTAACTTATTTATTTTGCTTGTATGTACTCATAAAACCTGTATCAAACTTACCTGAAATAAAGACTTCGTCTTCAATAAGTTTCTGATAAAACGGTAGAGTTGTCTTAACACCGGTAATAACATATTCTTTTAGAGCTCTATACATTCTTCTTCTCGCTTCTTCTCTTGTAGGAGCCCAACACATCAGTTTACTGATTAAAGAATCATAGTATGGCGGTATTTTGTAGCCAGAATATACGTGTGAATCAACTCTTACGCCAAAACCGCCCGGCGGTATATAACCGTTTATTTCTCCGGGGGCAGGAAGGAAGTTTCTTTCGGGGTCCTCCGCATTAATACGGCATTCTATAGCATGCCCGTATAATTTAATATCTTCCTGTTTAAATGAGAGAGGATTTCCTGCTGCTATATTAATTTGTTCACGGACTATATCTACGTTTGAAATCATTTCTGTAATTCCGTGTTCAACTTGAAGTCTTGTATTCATTTCCATAAAATAGAAATTTTTGTCTTTATCGAGCAGAAATTCAATTGTACCAACACCTTCATAATTAGCTGCTTTAGCAGCTCTAACAGCAGCGTCGCCCAGTTTTTTACGTATTTCTTCACTTACAGCAGGAGATGGTGCTTCTTCTACAAGTTTTTGATGTCTTCTTTGTATTGAACAATCTCTTTCACCCAAGTGAACAACATTTCCAAATTTATCAGCTATAATTTGAACTTCAATATGTCTCGGGTTAACAAGGTATTTTTCCATATATACATCGGGATTACCGAAGAATTTTTCAGCTTCTTGTCTACAAAGCACAATATTTTGTTCAAGTTCTTCATCGTTATTAGCAACTCTCATACCCTTACCGCCGCCACCAGCCGTTGCTTTAACAATTACGGGATAACCGAACTTTTTAGCAGAAGCTTTTGCTTCTTCAACATCGGTTATAATTCCTGTTCCGGGAGTAATAGGAACATTTTTTGACATCATTGTCTTTCTTGCCGTTGCTTTATCACCCATAAGTTTCATTGATTCAGGTGAAGGACCTATAAATTTTATATTATGTTCTTCACAAATCTCAGCAAAATCAGCTCTTTCAGACATAAAGCCATATCCGGGGTGTATAGCGTCCGCCCCTGATATCAGTGCCGCAGATATTATTGCAGGTATATTTAAATAACTGCTTGAACTCTCGTTTGCTCCTATACAATATGCCTCTGTAGCTAAACTAACATGAAGAGAATTTGCATCTGCCTGTGAAAATACCGCAACCGTCGGAATCCCAATTTCTCTACACGCTCTTATTATTCTAACTGCTACTTCGCCTCTATTTGCTATTAATACTTTTTTAAACATATTTTTCTCGTTAATTCTTTTCTACATACATAATGACTTGACCGTATTCGACAGGCTTTCCGTCTTCGATACAAATTTCAACTACTCTTCCTGATACATCAGATGTTATTTTATTCATTAATTTTATTGTTTCAATAATACAGATAACCTGTCCTTCTTTAATGTCATCCCCAACTTGAACAAAAGGTTTTTCATTCGGTGAAGGTTTAGAGAAATAAAGTCCTATCATATTTGAAACAATCGGAACCAAATTTTTTTTCTCTTCTGATAATTGTTCTTCCAGTATTTCTTTTACTTCCTGTTCGTCTACTGCGGCGGTTTCTTCTTCCTTTACTTTTACAACAGGTTTATAACCGTTACTTTTTATAACCAGTGATTTTTCTTTATCTTCAAGAGCTACTTGTGTCAGCTCATTATTTTTCATAATTTCAATTACTTTTTCAATGTAATCGGGCTCAAATTCTCTCATATAACCCCTTTTTAATCTGCTTATTAGTGCAGTTCTATCCCTTTATCTGACTTTATATATTTTAGCTTCTAAACATTACATAGTCAAGAAAGTAATGTCTACACTTATTAGGGATTTATATAGCAAATTCCACTAAATAGGTTAAAATGGTTAATTGTATTAAATTTTAACCTATTTTTGTTATTTCCCTAAACTTAGCAAATTTTTTGTTCCTACTTTTGTTAACTTTCGTAGGTACCTAAAAGTTAACAATTATAAAATTTGAAAGGAACAAAAAATGAACGAAATTAAATGTCCAAAATGTGGAGAAGAATTTTCCATTGATGAATCTTATTACAATTTAATAGTGAAGCAAATTAGAGACAAAGAATTTGTGAAAGAAGTAAAAAATTTAGAAGCTAAATATGAAAAAGATATGGAACACCAATTACAATTATCAAAAATGGAACTCCAAAAAGATTTTGATGAAGAACTCACTGATAAAGATGCTGAAATAGTTAAATTAAAAGCAAAAATGGAATCAGATGAAAAATCTTTCTATTTTAAACTAAATGATTTTATAGCTCAAAAGGATAAGGAAGTTGGCGAACTAAAAAATAAGCTAAAAACATTCAATTCTGAAAAAGACCTCGAGATAGCCAATATTATGGTTGATATGAGCAATAAATTATCGGCTCAAGAAAACTTTATTTTAAAACTTACAAATGAAAATGAATTGGCGAAGAAAGAATATGCGTTAAAAGAACAATCCATCAAGGAACAGTATGAAACTCAGTTAAAATTCAAAGATGAAGAAATTGAACGATATAAAGATTTTAAAGCTAAATTATCTACAAAAATGCTCGGAGAAAGTTTAGAACAACATTGTGAAATAGCTTTTGAACAATTACGTGCTACAGGTTTCAAAAGTTCAAGTTTTGGAAAAGATAATGATGTAAAAAGTGGCAGTAAAGGAGATTACATTTTCAGAGATTATGATGAAAACGGTAATGAGTTAATTTCAATAATGTTTGAGATGAAAAATGAATCTGACACTACTTCATCCAAAAAGAAAAATACTGATTTCTTGAAGGAATTGGATAAAGACAGACGTGAAAAAGGTTGTGAGTATGCAATATTGGTTTCAATGCTTGAACCTGAGAATGAACTTTATAACAACGGCATTGTAGATATGACACATTATTATGAAAAAATGTACGTAGTACGTCCGCAGTTCTTTATTCCTATAATTACTATTTTAAGGAATGCAGCATTAAACAGTATGGCATACAGAAAAGAGCTTGCCGTTATTAAATCTCAGAACATTGATGTTTCTAATTTTGAAGCAGCACTTTATGAATTTAAAGATAAGTTCTCAAAGAATTATGAGTTAGCGAGCAGGAAATTTAAAACTGCCATTGATGAGATTGATAAAACTATCGACCATTTGCAAAAAACAAAGGAAGCATTGTTATCTTCTGAAAATAATTTACGTTTAGCGAATAACAAAGCGGAAGATTTAAGCATAAAAAGATTGACTAAAAATAATCCCACAATGCAAGCAAAATTTAACGCAGTGTGAAAATTTATATACAGTATAAAAGAACCAACCATATTGCTTATAAAGTCTAAATATTTATTGCCCGATAGAATTTGTGACTATCGGGTTTATTATTTGAAATAAAACTTATAGTTCTTATATTTTTTAGAGAAAGGGAGGGAGAATACAAAATTATGACATTAAGTAATACTATTACAACATTAGGAAATTCAATTATTAATCTTGTTGATAGCAAAGTAGTTAATCAACCTATAACAACATTAACAAGTGGTACTATTTCTTTATCAAATAAACAAGTTATATATAAAACGACACCTACTACAGCAATCACATTCACATTTAATACAAGCAGTTTAAGTTTATCAAACTCAAAGGCATATACTTTTGAACTTTGCATAGTTATGAGTACACCTAACTCATTAACATTTCCCCAAAGTGTTAAATGGCAAGATGATGAAATTCCAGATTTAAGTAAAGCTGGAACATATTTCTTTGTATTTAGAACTATAGATAGTGGAACTACATGGCTTGGTTATTTACAAGGCAGATGGAGTTAAGGAGAGATACAAATGGGGATAAGAACTAAATTAAATCCATTCGGAGGAAAATATACTAAAAAAGAAGGCGGAAGCGGCGGAGGCGGCGGAGGCGGCGGTGAAAGGGACAATGGTCCTTTTGGGTTTCGTATAGACACTACAAATTCTGACCCTACAAATGCCGTAACTTATATAGGGAATAATGCTTCCTATACCCCAGCTTCAATGGATTTTAGTACAGGAATATTAGATTATGGTTCATGGGGTAACGCTTTTTTCCTTCCAAGACCAGTAATGTTAAAATCAAACGGTACTGTAGACTATGAGTTAGACCATAATGATTTTACAAAGAAATTAAATGGAGCTACATCAGATGTAAGCAACACTTCATATGATGGAAACTGTATGATTGCGTTTCCACAGGTATGGTTAAAATTTGAAGTAGATGGTAATTACCAAAATGTATATATAGCCCCAGAACAGATAGATAGTAGTTATAGATGCTATACACATATTAATAAAAATGGAAAAATGTTAGACGAAATATTTGTTATGGCATACGAACCTTCAAATGTTTCAAATAAACTAAGGTCTTTGGCAGACCAAACGATTTTATACTCTTTATCTGGAGAAACAATGAGAACCTATGCAAAAGCAAACGGTGATTCGTGGGATTTTTTAGACCTTGGTACAATTCAGATGATACAAATGTTATTTATATTAATGTTTAAATCCTTAAATTCACAGTCATCAGCAGGTGGTGGGGTAGTAGATGGAAGTTCAAGCACATATAGAACTACAGGAACAACAAAAGATAAAGGAATGTTCTATTCTACCGATAATACAACGTCATCCATAACTCCTATAAAGGTTTTTGGTATAGAAAATTTATGGGGTAACAGGTATAAGTGGATTAATGGATTAATGATGCATGCGGGCACTGGTACGTTGTATTACAAATTGTGCGATTACACTACAGATGGTTCAACAGTAAAAGGTTATAACCCGAGTAATGTATTACCGACAGGTTACAAGACAATAACTTTAGGTACGTCTAGTATGACACGCTATAAATTGGGAATGCCTAATACAAGTGATGGTCTTATG
>CANQCO010000057.1 GCA_947589705.1 Candidatus Gastranaerophilales bacterium | reverse complement strand
ACTAATTTGCAGCTTGAGCTTGAACACCACTGGTATGAAAAAAATAAATATTGTCCCGATAATGTTAAAGAATATATTGAATTGGTTGTTAAATATGTTCATGAACATAAATGTAACCTCTCATATAGAGAAATTTTAACAACCTGCGGTTATACGGATGTAATAAGATATATAGATAACGGCAGGTAGGATGGAAAATAAGCATATATATTGTCCTAATCCATATATTCTGGCGGAAATAATGCCTTATGGAAATGTATATCCCTGCAGCTGCGGTTGGATTAAGGGATATTCTTTCGGTAATATATTTGAACAGTCTTATGAAGAAATTTGGAACGGTGAAAAAGCACGTGAATTTAGACAAAAACTTTATGATAACGATTTTTCGCTTTGTCCGGGGTGTCAAAACCTTGAAATCCTTGAAGAAATTAACTCTTCGGAACCTAAATTAATTTCAGAACCTCCTGAGCGTATACTATTGGGTTTAGATGAATTTTGCGACGTTAAATGTATTTTTTGCCGAAGTGAAAATTATAAAATAGATACAAAACTAATTCCTGAGGATAAAAAAGATAAACTGCTTGAAATCCTCACTCCGTGGCTTAAAAATGCCAAATATGTTAAAACAAATGCAGTAGGTGAAGTTTTTGCAAGTAAAATTTCAAGAGAATTGATTAAAAATATTGCAGAAAAATTCCCCGATATTAAATTTGAAATTATAACAAACGGCATACAATGCACAAAGGAAAATATTGAAGAATTAAACCTTTTGGGCAGAATTTCTATGATGACGGTTTCTTTGCACGCATTTTATGAAGATACGTATAATAAAATCGTAAGAGGCGGAAATTATAAAAAAATAATTGAAAATATTAAATATTTGTCGGAACTTAAAAAAACGGGAAAAATTGAGCGTTTTGAAATTCACTATACCGTTACAAGTATTAATTATAAAGAAATGATTCCAATGCTGCATTTTGTCAGGGATATCGGAGCAAAAATAAGATTTCTGGGCTTAGATTGTTCTAAGGGATGTGAAGATACATATAAAAAAATTAATATACAAAATCCGATGCACCCTGATTATAATAAACTTATTAAAACAGTTCATTTACCTGAATTTATGAATGCAAAAGATATAGTAATCCAAGGCTGGGAATATTTTACGGGGTTAGAGCCTATATCGTTAAAAGACAGATTAAAAAATAAATTATTCTCCGTTATGAAGTCCGATTCCGTCTAAATCTTTTCCCATAATAGTTCTGTATTGATTAGCGACTCCGTAAAACTGCAATTCTAAACCTCTTTGTTTTGTTTCGGATACAATATATTCATATAAATCATCAATATATTCAGGAATGTTGTTTGAATTTCTGGCTAACCAATCAGCTTCAAAATCTAAAATAACAGTTTGTATTCCTATTTTTAAAGTTTCTTCAATCCATTTATTTATATCTTCTTTATTATCATTAACTTTAGGAATAAGAATATATTTGGATCTTACCATACTCTTATTATTACCTTGGGCTTTAACATACTTTTTAAGGGTATTGATAACTTTATCATAGGCATCAATTCGCTTAATCTCCTTATATTTTTGTCTATCACCGCAATCAACACTGACAGTTACTGACATAGTATCTGTTTTTAATCCGTTTAAAACAGATTTAACAGGTTTTATTGCATTAGTATGTACCATTATCAGTCGTTCTTGCTTCTTTATAAAGAAATTAGTTATTTCATCAAATTCTCTTAGACAAGAGGGCTCTCCTCCTGAATATGCAAGTTCTCCATTATAATCAATTAGTCCCATTCTATCAAGTTCTTTTATTATAGGCATGATTTTATAACGTTTTTTTGGCTTCTCAAAATCGCTTTGATAACGATAACAATATGTACAAAAACAGTTACAATCAGCCCAGTGAGCTATTTGAATCCATTTAAATTTTGTATTGTCATCCCATTCCTGTTCCGTTAAACCGAAACATCCTTTACAGTGCGGGTCTATTATACCGGATTTTTGGTTCTTCCTTACAATATTTATATTTTCAAGAAGTTCATCCCAGTTAAGTTTTTCCCCGTAATAATCCTTCTTTATGTAAAAAGGTTCAGGTGTATCAGTTCCCATAAAACAGCAGAATTTAATGCTATTATACTCAAATCGTAATCCATTTTGTATGTTTGAACAACTTATATATTTCATTTTTTCCCTTTTTATGATATATTTATTATAAAACAAATTCTAATTAAAAGGTAGTTTTATGAAGAAAAAATTTTCTATTGTAGTAGTTGCGGTAATAATAGTTTTACTCTGTTTTTATGTTATGTTCCCTTCTATAGATGTAAAAAATTTCTCAATAGATAATTATATGCAAATAACACAATTTAGAGAACCAAGTGGTTTAGACTATAAAAATAAAAAGTCAATTATTATATTTGGCTGCGGATTTGCAGAAGGATTGGGCCTAAAAGATAATCAGACATTTGCTGCTCAATTATCTGATTATATGAAAATACCTGTTTATAATAGAGGTAGTGGTGGAAGTTATATACAGCATGCTATTTTACAAGTTCAAAGTCATGAGTTGGATGATATTATTAAAAATAGTGAATATGCAATATATCTTCTTTCTGCATTAAACCCTGATGGATTTCGTTTGGTAGTATATCCCGGTCCATATTTTGATAAATATTTTCCTTATGAGAAATATTTATATCCTAAGTTTGTATTAAATAAGGATAATGAACTTCAACTATATACTACAAAACATACATTTATTGAGGGACAACCTCTTTATAGAATTTTTTATAAATTTTTTGTTGAAAAAATTAAAAGAAATACAACCCCTAATATAGAAGAGAATATTTTAATTCATTTAGATAAATTAGATAAAGAATTAAAAATGATAAATCCAAATATCAAACTAGTTGTTCTTTTATATTGTGACTCATATAATTATTATCCTGTATTATTTAAGAATATAGAAGCAAAAGGGATAAAGATAATTTCTGCTCATGATTTAACAAAAGAAAATTTAAGTGACTCAAAATATAACTCAGATATAGGACACCCTACGGAAGAAGCATGGAAATTATTGGTTCCCAGTATTGCTAAAGAATTGAATCAAAAGTAATTATTTTGCTTTGATAAAAAATTTATAATAAGATTCTATTATGAAAAAAATATGTAAACATCCGTTTAATAGTATACAAATACAAAATACGGGAGAGGTATATTGTTGCTGCTGCTATTGGACGGATTTTTATTCTTTCGGCAATATTTTTGAAAAATCTTTTGATGAAATATGGAATGGTGAAAAAGCAAAGAAGTTTAGACAGCAGTTTATAGATAATCAATTTAAATATTGTAAGTTGAATGAATGTGAGCCGTTTTTGGCTGCTGATGATTTTAAAGCGGATTTAGTTTGTGAATATCCCAAACAGATTGAATTCAGTTATGACAGAAGATGTAATGTCCGCTGTATATTTTGCAGAAATGAAAAAAATAAAGAGGAAGAGGAATATAACAGGCAAAAAGAGAAAAGAATTGAAGAAAATTTTGATTCTATATTTACACCTATATTAAAAAAGGTCCAAACAGTTGAACTAAACTCTGCGGGTGAATTATTTGCTAGCAGACATTGTATTGAGGTTGTAAAAAAAATTATTAATATCAATCCTGATATTAAGTTTAGAATTATATCTAACGGTATTTTATTTACTAAAGATATGATAGAAAAACTGGAACTGAAAGATAAAATGGAATCAGTTACCATATCAATACATGCGATAAGTGAAAAAACTTATTATAAACTTGTAGAGCATGGTAATTTTAAAGCTGTAATTGAAAATGTTAAATATATTGCAGAGCTAAAAAAGCAGGGATTAATTAATAATTTACAATTAAATTTTGTAGTAACGTCAATAAATTATCAAGAAATGAAAGATTTTGCCCTATTTGCAAAAAATCTCGGTGCAAGAGCATTTTTTATTAATTACCATAGACAGATTGATTCTGATACTTTAGAGAAGGATTTGGATATTTCACTTCCTTCTCATAAAAACTATAATAAACTTGTAAAAATACTAAATAATCCGATATTTAAGGAGGATTCCTGCCAGGTAAATGATTATCTGCTTAAATTAAAACCGAATAAAAATATTTTGCAAAAATTATTTAAAAAATGAGCCTTTATCTAATATTTCTTTAATGTATTCCCATATATTTGCTTGAATATTGTATTCCTTGCATTTATCTTTATAAAATTTAAATAAATCATAATAATAGTCAGGAATTTTAAATTCACCTTCAGAAATAAATTCATTGTCACACTGATCAATCATAAGCTCCGAGTTAGTTATTCCGATTTTATGCATTAATTCTATATATTTAGTAAGTTCTTCAATATTATCATTTACTCCTCTTACCAGAATATATTTAAGTCTTAAAAGGATAGGTAATTTAACATATTGTTTCAGATTTTCTATAACATCGTCAAATTTATCAACGGTTTTTATCTTTTTAAAAGTTTCTCTTGAACCTGAATCAATTGAAATATTAACATCAACAAATGTTTTATTAGCAATTTGTGCTATTTTAGGAAGATATTTTATACCGTTAGTAGCAATTTCAATACGTTTTACTCCATTTTTAATAAAAATATCGACTAACGGCTCAAATTCATCTAAAACAGAAACATTTCCGCCCTGAAAATGTACATCAAGTTCTTTTTTATCAATTATATCCTGTTTATAAAGTTCTTCTATTATGGGAAAAAGGTCATAGTAATCGCTTTTTTTAGATTTTAAAACAATTTTTCTTTTTGATAAATATTGCTCGCAGCAATAAATACAGCTGCAATCACATTGTTTAAAATGTTTAACTATAATAAGATTTGCTTTCGGCATTTTATCAAAATAACTTAAAAATAGTGGTTTTGAATTTTCTTTTTCTCTTAAATCAAAACAATCCTTGCATTCTTCAGGAATTTTTCCTTTATCAAGCATTTTGATAATTGAGTTTCGTTTTTTTATAATATCTTTTACATTTTTTGGTTCAGGAACATCAATAGAAGGTCCTGTTCTTGTTGCACAGCAGTAAAATACTTTTAGTGCATCAAAGTTTAATGTTTCATTTAATCTTTTACAAAAGTATCTTTTTTTCATAATTCCATTATATAATACTTCTATGAATATTTTAAATTTATTTAAGAATAATCACTCATATATGTGTCCCTTGTTAAACACTAACCTACATTTTGCTTCAAGAGATACATTAGAACCATGCTGCAGTGCAAATATAGGTCCTTCTCTTGTAAGTAATTTGTCAAAAAAAGAATCTATAAAAGAATTTATAAATAGAAAAAAGAAAATAATTAATCTGTTAAAAAAAGGAAGAATTCCAAAAAATTGTCAAAATTGCGTACATTTAACAGATTATAAACCGACAGATAATTTTAAAATAGATAAAATAACGCTTAACCATTATACACAGTGTAATTGTGCATGCATATACTGTACTCAGGGTAATAGAAGTCTTGAAAAAATCAAAGAGGATGAAAATAAACCTGTTTTATATGATGTACTTAAGTTTATTAATGAACTATATGATAATGATTTAATAGATAAAGAAAAGCTTTATATTGATTTTCAAGGTGGTAATATTTCTTGCCTGAGAAACCATGAAGAAATTATAAATACTTTTTTAAAACGAGGTGTCGGAACTATATATATCCCGACAAATAATATAATTTATATGCCAGTAATTGAAAAACTTTTAAAGTTAAAAAAAGGTGAAATGTGTACGGCATTAGACTCCGGAACTAAGGAAACATATTTTAAAATTAAACAAGTCGATAAATTTGACAAGTCTGTTGAGAATATCAGGCGTTATATTGAATCTGCTGGTAATGACTCTATTATAATCAAATATATATTAGTTGAAGGATTTAATGATAATATAGATGAATTTGGTAAATTTATTAATTTAATGATTGAGCTGAATGTAAAAATTATTGTATTAGATATAGATTATAGAGATATAATAGATAAAGCATATACAATACCTAAGCATTACTATGAGATAGTTAAGTATGCAAAGGAAGTTTGCAAGAAAAATTCTATTATACTTGGCATTCCGCCTTATACAACAAAAGTACTGGAAAAAGGATATTCTGTTAAATAGAATTTAGACATTGCTTGTAAAAACTAAAGATTTCTACGTCAAATCCTTTAGATTTAGCTCTGTCCACTGTCCAAGTAAGGAAATTATTTATTTTATCATTAAGTTTATATAAATTATTTCTGGCATAATTGCCGTCAACATCAATTTTTATGCCTTTTATGTTTAATTTATTTGCTAAATTTAAAAACTTATCGAATTCTCTTTTATTATCGTTTATTTTCGGTATAACGATATATTTTAAAAACGTATTTGCTCTTGATTTTTCAGTTCTTGAGTATAACTTTAAATTTTCGATTAATTTATCAAAAGCATCAACTCTTTTTATCTTTTTATACATATTCTTTGAACCCGAGTCAACGGAGACAATAATACAGGCTTTTCCTTTATCCATTGCATTAAATACAGATTCTTTATATACAACTGCATTTGTTGCGATAGCCAAAAATTTAGAAAATCCTGAAAGAATATATTTTTCAATTATTTCATCACATTCAGGATAAATAGAGAATTCTCCTCCTCCGATATGAAATTCACAGCCTTGTCTTAAAATACCCTGTTCTTTTAAATCATCAAGAACAGGAATAATTTTATAAGTTTCTTTTGCTCTTTCTTTCGGAGACAAGTCCGTAATACAATAAATGCAATTAAGATTGCACTGTTCAAAATGTGTAATATAAATTTGGTCTATATAATTGTCTTCATCCCAGTCTTTTTCTTCAAGCTTAAAACAATTATTGCAGCTTATTATGAAATTGCCTTTTTTTTGTTCTTCTCTTCTTTTATTTATCTTATTAAAAAGCTGTTCTTTTTTTATTTTTTGACCCAAGTATAAAAAACTTAAATACGGTGCTCTTCTATATGAGTCTTGTGGTGCATAGCAACAGGAACATAAATTATGATTGTAAAAACAAAGTCCATGTTCCAATAAATGACAGCTTTTATATTTCATTATTTATTCCTCATATTTCATATAATATCATATTATGTGATAGAATAAAGTTTATGTATAAAGTAAGTGTAATAATTCCTTTTTATAACCAAGAAAAAATATTGTTAGAGCAGGCAATTTATTCTGTTCTTAATCAAACTTTGAGTGATATTGAAATAATATGCGTAGATGACGGGTCGGAAGAGAAATATGTTTTTGATATAGAAAGAATAGATTCAAGAATAAAACTTATAAAAAAAGAACATTCAGGTTCAGGCGAAAGCAGAAATATAGGTATTAAGTCAGCAAATGGAGAAAATATAATGTTTCTTGACTCTGATGACTTTTTCCCTGATTCTAACGTACTTGAAAAACTATATACATTAAAACAAAGTGAAAAAGTTAAGATTTCAGGGGCTAAACATTTGATTTTAAATAAAAACGGGTGTTTTGAAGAGCCTTATTTTAATTATGGAAATATTGATGAATTCTTCTGTAATAAAATTGTAAAATATAAAGATTACCAATTCCCTTGGTGGTACTGGTGTTTTATGTATGACACAAATCTTATAAAAGAAAACAATATTTATTTCCCTGCATACTTACGATATCAAGATCCTCCTTTTTTTGTAAGAATAATGAATAAAGCAGAGAAATTCTATGCAGCTGATTTTATATCTTATATACATAGAGATTCGTCTAATTTATTTTCATTAAATTCAAAAACTGTATTCCACCACGTAAGGGGAATTGCTGATGTTTTAAAGTATTCTAAAGAAAACAATCTTGATAAGTTATTTAATCTTTTATATAAAACTTTTTTGGATTTTGATGTTAAATTGTTTGATAATATTAAAGATTTAGATGAAAGACAAAAAAACGAATTGATTAATATAATCACCACAATTTAAATAAGTGATAATTAATCATACATTTTATTATATATTTTACTTGAGAGATGGGAATGTCATTTAAAAGATTCCATAATCTTTTGGGTCTGAAATAAAACTGCCAGTATACTTTTTGAATAGCTCTTAAAATATATTCTTCCGTTAAGCCTTCAGGTAGCCAATCAGGTTTAGAAATAAAGGAGTTATTAATATTAAGTGTATATTTATTTTTCAATTTTTTTGATAAATCAGACCCAGGAAGAAGCCTTAAAGCAAAAAAGCCTGCTCTGTCTAATTTTGAATTAACGGCATAGTTAATAGTTTCTTGAATTGTTTCTTTAGTTTCACCTGGAAGTCCGAATATAAAATTGCCTTGAGTTATCATCCCTGTTTCTGAAGCTAAATTTATGGAATAATCAATTTGTTCTATTGTTTCGCCTTTTCTAATATTTTTTAAAATTTGATTATTTGCTGATTCTATACCGAAGTCAATTAAATAACAGCCCGACTTTTTCATTAAATTAAGGACTTCTTTATCAACTTTATCTGCTCTGACACCATTAGGTGTAGACCATGGAATTTTTATATTATTTTCCAAAAGTGCATTACACAGTTCAATTATATAATCTTTTTTTAAAGTTAAATTATCATCGGTAAATTGAAGCTCTTTAATACCGAGATTTTTTATTTGAAACTTGACTTCTTCAATGACATTATTAACTGAACGCTGTCTGATACCTTTGTAAAAATTATTGGAAGAACAAAAAGTACATCTGCTCGGGCAGCCTCTGGATGTCATAATTATTCCGATTGGATTACCTCTTGCAATAACAGCATGAGGTGAATGCGGATATGAAATCGGCGGAAGCATTTCCCAATCCGGAAATGGTAACCGTTTCAGCTTTTTTCACAGGGGTTCCGTCCGCTTGAGTTTCATCATCTTTTAAATCATTAAGTGTATAAACTCCTTGTATGCCTTTTGTAGATAGATTATTATCAATTATTTTCTTTATAGGTATTTCACCTTCACCAACTACAACAAAATCAGCCTCAGAGTCTTTTAATGTTGTATAAGGCATAAAAGTAGGATGAACTCCTCCCAGATGCACTATATACTTTTTTTGCATCGATTTTATTTTTCTGCACAAAGTAACGGCTTGTTTATAAAATGCAGTTAAACAGTGGATACCTATTATGTTGGGATTTTCTTTTTCAATTATATTTAAAATTTGTTCATCAGATAAGTTATCTCTTAATGCTTCAACTATAACAACATTAGCATTTGTATATTTCTTTATGTATGATGAAAGATATAATATGCCAAGTGGCGGAGCTAATACATAAAAGTCAAAATTAGGTATAATATAAAGTACTTTCATAGTTAAAATGTTATCATAATAATTTAAAATTTACTCTATTTTTGATAAAATCATTATATGATTAAAGAGTTTTATAATAATAAAGATTTAATAGCGATTGTAATAAAAAGTAACTATAGAAAAGATGGAATTAGTTTTTTTACGCCTGAAGATTTTTCTGAACAAATTGCTTATATGACGCATAAAAAAGGTTCTAAAGTACTTGCTCACGTTCATAATAAAATAGACAGAATTGTTTCAACTACACAAGAAGTTTTAATTTTAAAGAAAGGAAGAATGAGGGTTGATTTATATACTCAAGAAAAAAAATATCTTGAAAGTTGTATATTAAATGAAGGTGATATAATATTTCTTGCATCTGGCGGGCATGGAATTAAATGTCTTGATGATGTTGAGATGATTGAAGTTAAACAGGGACCTTATTTGAAAGAGAATGATAAAGTTCGTTTTAAAGAAATTGAAGATGAAAAGGTTATAATTAATGAGTGAATTTATACCTGTATTTGAACCAAAACTAAACGGCAATGAAAAAAAATATCTTATGCAATGTATAGATTCCGGTTGGATAGGAGCTAACGGACCTTTTGTAAAAAAATTAGAAGATGAATTTTCACTGTTTTGTTCTCAAAAGTACGGATCTTGTGTTTCCAGTGCTTCAGGGGGATTGGATATTACATTACGAGCATTAAAAGATTTATATAAATGGGAAGATTTTTCTGAAGTCATAATACCATCATTTAATATAATATCATCAGCCCAGAGTTGTATATATAATAAATTAAAACCTGTATTTGTCGATGCTGAGGATAGAACCTGGAATATAGACATAAATAAAATAGAAGAAGTAATTACAAAAAAAACAAGAGCAATTATATTGGTGCATATATACGGGCTTCCTTGTGATATAAACCCTATTTTAGATATAGCAAAGAAATATAATTTAAAAGTAATAGAAGATGCAGCGCAAGCCCACGGTCAAACATATTACAATAAAAAATGCGGAAGTTTCTCTGATATCTCTGTATTTTCTTTCTTTACCAATAAACATATAGCCTCAGGTGAGGGAGGAATTATACTTACTTCAAATGAAGAAATTTTAGATAAGGTTAATTATTATAAAAATTTATGTTTTACTAAAGATAAATTTATTCATAATGATTTAGGATGGAATTATAGAATGACGAATCTTCAAGCAGCGGTTGCTTATGCACAGTTTGAAAAGGTAGGTGAAACCATCAAAACAAAAATTGAACTGGGCAGCAAATATCAGGAGCTTTTAAAAAATATTCCTGCGCATTTATCATGTCATAAAACGGAATATGCGCAAAACCACTATTGGATTTTTGGCGTTGTACTGAATAATGATGTAAAATTTGATTCCAAGTATGTTCAAAATAAACTGGCACAAGCAAATATAGAAACTCGTCCTTTCTTTTATCCTATACATAAACAGCCTGTTTTACAAAAGATGGGAATACTTGATAATATAAAAAGACCTGTAAGTGAAAATTTATATGAAAAAGGGTTTTACATCCCTATGGGGCTAACACTAACTGATTCTAAACTTGAATACATATCAGACAAAATAAAAGATTTATTTAGAAAATCTTAATTTAATAACTTGAAAAAGTGCTTCGAATATAATAAAAGAGTTCATTTTTGACTTTCCTTCTCTTCTTATTTCAAAAAATATAGGAAATTCAAAAATTTTACAACCTGCTTTAATTGCTCTATATTTCATTTCAGCCTGAAAAATAAAACCTTTTGCGCTCACTTTATTTAAATCAATTTTTAAAAGAGCAGATTTTGTATAAGTATTAAATCCTTCCAATAAGTCTGAAATATTTGTGCCCAGAATTAAATTAGCCCAAATATTACCTCCTCTTGTAAGTATGTTTCTGAAATAATTTTTTTCATTGGTATCCCCGCCCTTGATAAGTCTTGATCCTACAGCTAAATCATAACCTTCATTTATTTTATCTATTGCCGTTTGGATATATTTAGGATTATGCGAAAAATCGGCGTCACAGGTAGTAAATAAATCAAAACCCTTATCCAATCCCCAATTAAATCCATCTATATATGCGCTTGCTAAACCTGATTTCGATTTTCTTTCAAGTAAAAATAAATTTTTATATTCATTTTTAAGTTTTTTTACCTTATCAGCTGTTTTATCGGGTGATGAATCATCAACAATAAGTATACTTATTTGAGGATATAGTTCAAATACAGTTTTAACAAGTTTTTCGATATTTTCAATTTCATTATAGGTTGGAACAACAAGCAGATGATTCATAATAATTTCCTGTTATAAAAAAACTCATCCTATAGTGTTCGGATGAGCCTTTTAAACTGGAGGATAGGAGACTCGAACTCCTGACATCCTGCGTGCAAAGCAGGCGCTCTACCAACTGAGCTAATCCCCCTCGGATTACTTAATCATAATATCATGTCATAAAAAAAAATCAACATTTATTTTTTACTATAGCTTTTAATCTATCTATAATTGCATTTTCAAAGTATTTTGATGAGGATTTTATTATTTTTAATGCCTGTTTCTTTTTCCCTAGTTTGCATAAATACTTTATATATTCTGATAAATACTCTTCATTATATGGTGATAATCTTTTGGCTAATGAATAATTTATAATCGCATTTTCTATATCATCATTATATTCAGAACATTTTGCCATAAAATATTTATATTCCGGATTCATAACATCTATATCAGCAGCTTCTTTATAATACAGATAAGCACTTTTATAGTCTTGATTGTCATAATAAAGTCTGCCTAATGAAGCGTAATACAAATTGTTATTTGGAGAAATGGAAATTGCTGTTTTATAACTTTCCTCTGCTTCTTTTAATTTTAATAATTTTTGTTCAATATTTCCTTTTATAAAATATGCTTCTGCTATATTAATATCAAGGTTTATGACTTTTTTTATATTTAATTGAGCCTGGTCATAGTTTTCTTGTTTATAATAAATTTTTGCCGAAAGAATATAAGAATTTATAAATTTGTTATTCAATGTATTTATGTAATTACAAGTATCAAGAGCTTTTTTATAGTCTTTTAATTTATAACAGCATTTTGCAAATTCATAATTATATTCAATTGAGCCTGGTTTGTGGTTAACAGCTTTTATGATATTATCATAAGCTTTACTATATAAATTTAGTTTTAAGTAGTATTTTGAAATAGCGTAGTATGCAAAATCATCTTTATCAGAACGGTTTAATATATATTCTAATATTTTTTCAGCAGAAGATATATCATTTTGTTCTGTTGAAATTATTAACTGCAAAGCTAAAGCAGGCAGGTATTTATTGTTTAATACCAATATATAATTTATTATTTTTTGTGCATAGTTTAATTCATTATTAACATAATATGAATAAGCAAGGGTGTAGTTATATAAAATGTTATCATGTTCTATATCGACTGCTCTTTTAAACATATCCTGTGCTTCTTTAAGAAAACCTTTAAGCGAATATATAATACCCAATTTATAAAAATATTGCGGGTTTTTATCGTTCAGCCTGATAGCCATACTATAATATTTCATTGCATTTTCAACATCAGATTTAATGGAATAAATTTCTGCAAACTGAAAATAAATTTTGTCATTTTCTGTATGTTTACTTAATCTGTTAAGTAAAGATTCTGCTTCTTGATAATTCCCCTGTTCAAAAAGCATTTGTGCTATTTTACATCCTGATTCTATATTATTTTCATCTGCTTCAAAAGATTTTTTGAAAAATTCTTGGGCAATGGATTCTTGTCCGTTTTTTGAATATGCTTGCGCTATATAATAATATAAAATTGTAGATTTAAGTTTATTTGCTTTTTTTAAATATAATTCAATTATTTCTTCAAAACTGTTTTGTTCATATAATATATTGAATAAGGTTTCACTAATTTTTATAAGTTCAAATTCCTTATGGAAAAGTTTAATTAATAATTTTTTTGCTTTGTTTAAATCTTTATTTTTTTTACATAAAAGTGCATAGTTATATATTGTTTTATCATCATTTGGATGGGATTCAAGGATTTGTTCATAAAAATTAGATGCTCTTTCATATTGTTTTAACTTTGTATAAAGAAAAGCTAATTCACTCATGAGTTCTATGCTTGAATTATCTATTGCAAAAGCTTTATATAGATAATCCAATGCTTCTTTGTATAAACCTTCAGACTTTAATTCAAATGCTTTTTTCAAATATTCTCTTATGTCATTCATATAACCATTATATTTTTAATGAATAAATTAGTAAAGAAAGTTTATTAATCAAAAAGATAAATGATTTGATTAATTTATTTAAAATAAAAATAAATTAATATAAAATAATATTATGGAGAAACAATTTGAGATAGTATCAAAATATAAACCTTCAGGAGATCAGCCAAAGGCTATAGAACAGCTTGTTGACGGCTTAAAAAAAGGTTATGACTCTCAAACACTGTTAGGGATTACAGGGTCGGGGAAAACCTATACAATAGCAAATGTTATTGAAAGAATGCAGAAGCAGACTCTTGTTATCGCACATAATAAAACTCTTGCGGCTCAATTATATAATGAATTTAAAGAACTTTTTCCCAATAATGCAGTTGAATATTTTATTTCCTATTATGATTACTACCAGCCTGAGGCATATATTCCGAGAAGTGATACATATATTGAAAAGTCAGCTACAATAAATGATGAAATCGACAGATTAAGGCACAATACAACAAGAAGTTTGTATGAAAGAAACGATGTTATTGTGGTTGCTTCAGTAAGCTGTATTTACGGTTTAGGCTTGCCCGAACAATATTTTAAAGGTGCTTTAAAAATAGAGGTTGGTGATGAAATAGACAGAAATGCTTTTTTAAGAGCGCTTGTTGATATTCAGTATACAAGAAATGATTTAGAGCTTGAGCGCTCTACTTTTAGGCCAAGAGGCGATATTATTGAAATCATGCCTGCCTATGAAAAAATGGTTACGAGAATTTATTTATTCGGGGATGAAGTTGAAAAGATTTCAAGGATTAATCCTGTTTCGGGCGAGATAATAGAAGATTTAAATTCAACGGTTATTTTTCCTGCTGTTCACTATATTTCGGGAGATGAAGATAAGGAAGAAACCATAAGATTAATAAGGCAGGAATTAAATGAACAGGTCAAAAAATTTGAGTTTGAAAATAAACTTATAGAAGCTCAAAGAATAGCGCAGAGAACAAATTATGATATCGAAATGATAAAAGAAATGGGATATTGCAGCGGGATAGAAAACTATTCACGGATAATAGAAAGACGCCCAAAGGGCAGTGCGCCTGCTACTTTGCTTGACTATTTCAATGATGATTTTCTTCTTGTTATAGATGAATCCCACGTTTCTATACCACAGTTAAAAGCTATGTATAATGGAGATCAGGCAAGAAAAACAGTACTTGTGGACTATGGATTCAGGCTTCCGAGCGCTAAAGATAACAGACCTTTAAAAATAGAAGAATTTTGGTCTAAAGTCGGGCAGAAGATATATGTTTCAGCTACTCCTTCTGAATTTGAACGCACAACATCATCCCAATTGGTTGAACAGATAATAAGACCTACAGGGCTTGTTGACCCTGAAATTTTTGTACGCCCTACTTTGAATCAGGTGGATGACTTAATAAGCGAAATCAAAAAAACAACCGATAAAAAAGAAAGAATACTAACTACTACTCTTACAAAAAAAATGGCGGAAGATTTAACTGATTATTTGAGACAATTAGGAATAAGAGTAAGATATCTGCATAGTGAAATAACTTCTATAGAGCGTGTTGAAATTCTTAGAGATTTAAGACTTGGAGTTTTTGATGTCTTAGTAGGTGTAAACCTTTTAAGAGAAGGCCTTGATATACCTGAAGTATCTCTTGTAGCTATAATGGACGCAGATAAAGAAGGATTCTTAAGGTCAGAAACAAGTTTAATTCAGACAATAGGGCGTGCAGCAAGAAACGTATGTTCCAAAGTCATTATGTATGCTGATAAAATAACAGATAGTATGGATAAAGCTATTAAAGAAACTGAGAGAAGAAGAAAACTCCAGCTTGAATATAACAAAATACATAATATAACACC
>CANQCO010000056.1 GCA_947589705.1 Candidatus Gastranaerophilales bacterium | reverse complement strand
TGCTTCTTCTGCTACTTCTTTTGCCTTAGGAAGAATGGACTTAAAGAAATTAACAATAGCATTCCCTGCTGTACTAATAGCTGATTTAATACAGTTAAGAACCGGGTTTTTCCCGGGTTTTAATAAATTTTGTCCTTTAGTTGCCATTAAAGCCAAACCTGCTGCAATCAGTGCTACTACACCAACGCCTGCTAATACTTTTTTTAGTTTTCCGCCTTTTTTAGTTCCATCACTAATTTTAGCCGCAGCCTGCGGTTTTGCGCCTGTTTGATAAGCTTGCGGTCTTTTTATTTTATCTTGAAAATCACTTGCTTGTTGCTGTGGTACTGCTCTAAAAGTTACCGAACTAATCATAATTACCTCCTACTTTTGTACCATTATAAAACTTGTAAATTGAAAAAGTTGTTTATTAATAAATTTTTTCTTTATATTTCTTAACAATTGTATTATTTTTGGAATAAAATTTTTAGATATGTCATCAATATAAATAAGAGACTTAGATAAGTTTTAACAAAAGTCAAAGGTCAGATAAAAATCTAAGTATATCAATAAGATGGACAAGCAATTAGTTTTGGAGAACGTATAAAATGACAAATTCAAGTATTATAGAATTGGAAATAGACGAAAAATCGAATAATTATGCTAAAGTTTATTCTTCCCTTCTAACCGGTGAGTTTCAAAGGAAAAGAGCTTATGCTTCAATAACTGCTTTATATGCTTTAACAGAAATTCTTGAAAAAACTAATAACGAAGTTCAAAGTCAAATGACAATATTTAAAAATCCATCTTTAAATGAACAGTATGAAATAACTGATTTATATGTAAACAACTGGCATTTAGATATAAGGGTTATTACAGATGGCGATGGGTTCCTTGTACCTAAAAGCCATTATGATAATGATATTTTACCTGATTTTTATGCAGTTGTTAAAATTGATAAAGAATTAAAAAATGCTAATTTATTAGGTTTTGCAGATACTAAAACAATGAAAAAAGAAGCTTTTGATTACCATTATTATTGTGTTTCTAATACAAACCTTATGAATTATGCTGAATTTTTAACCTATATCTCTCATAAAAAGAAAGAAAACTTTACAGAGAAAGACCACGAATTATTTAGAGAATCATATTTAGGACTATTAGATAATGAACTTGATAAATCAATAAAAAACAAAATATTAAAACATTTATTTGAATGTTCTGAATGTAGAAATGAATTTTGCTGTTATAGCGGATTTGAAATGGTTAATAAAAATTTAAGTAAATTTCCTGAGTTAATGTCAGATAAAACACTTAATATAATAGGCGCTCAAGACAATAATATAAATACGGAATCTGATAACAATAAATTTGATATTATCACAGATACATCATTGCAAGAAGATATTGTACAGTTGCCGACTGAAATTCAAAATGAGCAGGAACCTGTTATTGAAACTCAAATACAAGAAGTAAAAGAAGATAGTTCTACTGATGATTCTGCTGTTACAGGCATATTAGATGAATTATTTAATGATGATGTTGATATTACAACAAAAGAACCTGAAAATGAAACTATAGAAAGAATTGAGACTATCGAAGAACATGAAAATGAAATAAATAATATCACTGAAAATGAAGAAGAAATTAAAATCATAGAATCTGATACTGAAACAGAAGAATTGAAAGAACCTCAAGTTCAGGAAGTTAGCAAACCAAAAGAAGAAAAAGTCATTATAGATTATGATGAAAACGGAGAACCCATCTATTCTTATATTACAAATTTGGAAAATACACAGGAAAATTATTCTGAAATTCAGGATTTTGAAGATTCTGATTTTAAGTTGGATAATTTAACTCACGATGAAAATTCTGATTTTTCTGAGATTGAGGAAATTCCAGATATTGAAGAAACAACCGAAACTTATAGTGAGAATGATAATGTTACTGAAAATATACAAAATAACATAACGGATCAAACCCTAGTTGAACCAGAAAATAATGAACTAGAAAATAACGAAGAACAAAATATTCAAACTTCTAATGTCAGAACGGTTGAATATTACTTCCCGCCTGAAGATGAAAACATTCAAGAACCCGATGATACAATAAAAGAAAAAAACAGCATACCAGAGGAGATTGTTTATCCTTCCGGAATGGTTGCACAAGCTGTAAATAATAATGTAGATGAAAATAATCCTGATTTATATTCACAAACCCCGCCTGAAGTTATGGATTTTCAGGAAAATAATAATGAAGAACCGGATAAAGAAATACAATTTACAGAAATAAAAGAAAATAAAGATACTCAGGAATATAATTCCACAGATGATGTTCAGGAAAATTTCTCTGATAACACTAACGAATTCAAAGAATTTGAAGAATATGATAACAACGATAACAAAGAATATGAAAGCAAAGACAATAATGATAACGATGAAGAATATGAAGATGAAGAAGAAACTGATGATGAAATAGAATATGAAGATGATGATAATGAAGAAGAAAATAAAAAGAATTCAAAGAAAAATCTAATAATAATTTCATTAGTTATAACTTTATTATTAGCTTTGGGTGGTGCTTTCTTCTTTATGAAAAATATAAATTCTGCCAATAATACAACACAAGCTAACAATTCTGAAAATACACCTACAGTAAATAACAATGATATGTTTGAGCAGCCTCAAGAAACATCAGAAAACGTAAGCACAAATAACGAACAAAATGAATCTAATCCTATGGGATTGGAAATTCCTGATACAGCTAAAACCGAAGCTGAACAGGAGCCTAAGACACAAGAAGAAACAACTGTAAATCCTCCTATCCAAAAACCGTTACCTGATAAGCTAACTGAAGATTCACTTTTAACAAATGAAAATAAAACCACAGGTGATGTTAATAAAGTTATGTCTAATGCTTTTAATCAAACTCCTGTAAATGTAAGTTTGAAAGGTATAAACTGGCAATGTGCACCAAATCTCTTTACGGATAAACAGTTCAAAGTTTATCTTCAAGGTCTTGATAATACACTTAAACTTAATCTGAAGAAAAATTTACTAAATGCTTCTGAAACAAATTCAAATGATACGGTATCAATTAAACTTGCTATTGATAATAATGGGAATTTAATAAGATCAATGATAGACAAATCAAGCGGTTCAAATCAAATTGATAACATTGTGTTACAAAGTATTAATGAAACACTTGAAACTCAAAAAACCCTTATTTTAAGCGCCGGAGATAATAAAGCGGATAAATATTACCTTCTTGTAGCAATAAAATTATAATTTATGGTATTATATTGGTGGTTGGTTATATGAGGTTAGAGAAATATATTTGTGCTTTTACTTAGTGAACAAAAAACATTAATAGAAAAAACAGTTAAATCAAATAAAAATTTTGCAGGAAATGAAGATTTATTTGAAGATTTTTGCTCAGAAGCACTTCAAAAGTCTTATATGATTTTCAATACTACATCTAATATTCAAAGAATTGAAAGTTATGTTGCAAAAGTAGTACATACATCTATTTTGAGAGTTTTAAAAGATTCTGGAAGAATTCGAAAAACTGCACATGGATATATTCCTACAAATGAACTTACTTTTTCGTCAGTAAACACAAATAGCCTGCATAAACTAAATGTTATCGGACCTGAATATATTCTTGATTTTCCAGATCCTAAAGAAAGTGCCGAAGAAATTCTTATTACAAAAGATTGTCTGCAAAGAATAGCGGACGCTGTTTGTATTATTCATAAAGAAAAACCTTCTGAGTTATATATGGATATTTTCTGCCAAAGATACATTGAAGGACATAAACAGAATGAAATAGCTGAAAGTCTAAATATATCTCAAGCAGAAGTAAGTAAAAGGCTCTTAGAATTATCTAAATTAATAAGTAATTTTCTTGATAACGGCAAAAGTCAGGTATAGCTATGAAATGTCATAAATGTGGAGCTTTTTTACCTGACAATTCTATCAGATGTTCAAATTGCGGCATAAAAGTTAATATGTATTGCCCTGAGTGTAAAACGCTTAATCCGTTTGGCACTAAATTTTGTACTAATTGCGGGCATGTCCTTATTAAAATTTGTCCTAATTGCCATAGCGCCAATATCTATTCCGCTAAAGAATGCAGAAAATGTAAAACTCCATTCACAGATTCTGAAATAAAAGTCGTTAATCCTATATCCGCTTCAATATCAAATCAAGTAGACAATGAAAATATTGTTAATCCTATTTTTCAAGAGGAAAAGCCTGTTACAAACAATTATTCCATTGAATACGAAGAAACAGAACCTGTTTTTAACATTGATTCAGGAAACGAGCTACAAACAGAAAATAAAGCTGACGAACTTTTAGAAAATATCAAAAATGAACAAGATTTCATTCCTGTTGATGATTCAAATGATAAAGTTCAAGACAAAACAGATTATATAGAACAATCTATTGAAATATCTGAACCTGATTATTCTGAAAGGATTAATGATGAAATATCATATTCTACTGAATCAGGAAGTATCAATGTTAATGAAGATGAAGAAACAGAATTAATTTCGGATGACAAAATACAAGATAACAGTCAGTATTACAATCAATATCAAAAAAAACAAGTAGAGATTCAGAAAGAAGCTGTAAATAAAGTAATACAGATAATAACAAAATCATTAGAAAAACATATAATAGCAATAAATGGTCCGGAAGGATGCGGAAAAACGGCTGTTATTAAACAAGTTTCTCAGAAATTGGATTCTGAAAATTATATTACTTTATACGGCAATTGCACACCTCTTTCCCAGATTACAAGTTTTGGATTTTTTCAGGATGCTTTTCTCAGGATTATGGGATTTCCGCCATATATTAACAGTTATGAAGCATTCATTAAGGATTTTAAAAAAAGCGATTACGTTAATGAATTTAAATTTCTTAATCAGGATGAATTAAACTTATTTCTAAATGTTCTATATCCTTCAGTTCAAGATAAATTTGAAAATATTCTCAATAACAGAAATATTCTTTTTTCAGTTATTGAAAAAGTTATTAAATCATTTCTTGTAAGTTCAAATGTAATAATAGCAATAGATAATTTTGAATTGCTGGACGGTGCTTCTTATGATTTTATTATGCATCTTTTTAAGCAAAATTTCTTTAATAACAGACTAAAATTACTTATTGCATATCAAGAAGATAAATCAATACAAAGTTATTTTGAAATAACCCAGGACAGTTATGATTTGTTTGAAACAATAATGCTGGGAAAATTTAATAATGAAGAATTAATAAAAACAGTAAATGCTTCTTTAGATTTAAACATTGAAGAAGTTATACCACAAGATTATTTATTGGAAATACTAACAAAAGCTGACGGTAATGCTATAAGAATGGAGCAGGAGACTGCTTTACTGTTTGATTCAAATTATATAACTGTAGAAAATAATGAAATACATATAAATGAAGAAAATAAACCTGAGATAAATTCACAATCACTGGAAGAACTAATAAAACAAAGAATAAATAAGTTAATACCCGAAGCAAAAAATGTTTTGTTTATGTCAGCAATAATGGGTTATAGATTTGCAACTCATATATTATGCTCATCCTCTGCTATGCTGCCTAAAGAAACAGAAAAAATGCTTGAGTTCCTAAATCGAGAATTATATATAAATTATGTTGATAATTTTACTTGCGAATTTAAAAGTTTATCAATATGGAAAATAATTTATCAAGAAGCAAAAAACGATTTACTGTTTAAAGAAAATTCTCAAAGATTATACAAAACTTTAAAACCATTAATAATATCAAGTAATCTTCAAAAGCTGATTTCCTGCAAAGAAGCATTAAGCAAGCAGGATGAATTTATGATATGGCAAATTACAGCAGGACTTACATCTAAACTCGGCGACACTAACTTATTTGTCATTGCTCAAAAACAAAGTTTAAAAGTTTTAGAAGCACAGGAGCTTCAAAATACTGAGGAAATCCGCTCGGTTATGTATGAACAGCTTGGTAAATTATTACATCAAAAATCTCCTACGGAGGCTGTAACTTATTTATCCAATGTTCTGGATGCTGAAATTAAAGCAGAAAATATTAATAAAATTATAGATGTTTCAGGCTATTTTATTAACAGTTGTTATTTATCAGGAAATTTCTTTGGAGTTGTTGAAGCTGTTGATTCTATAATTTCTAATATAAGCAAATGTGATTCAAAAGTCAGTGATAAAGATATTGCTCTTATTAAAACAAGAAAATTAAAAGCTTTATTAAATATAGGTAATTGCGAACAAGTTATTAACTTGATAAGAGATGATATTATTCCATCTTTTGAAAAAGATGAAGATAAGAAAACTTCAGTTTCTTCTATACCAAAAAATATTTTGACAGAGGCATATTTAATATGTAAGACAGTACTTGCTAAAGCTATGGTCTTACAAGGTAACAGTGAAGCTTTTACGATAATTGAAGAATTAAAAGAGTTTATAGCTAAAAACAGCTGTGATACCGATTTTTATAGAACTCAAGCTGAATTAACAGAATCCCTTGCTAATTCTTTAACAGGTAATATTCAAATTTCTCAAGAAATTCTTGATAATTTAAAAGAAAAACATGAAACAAAACAAATGCAGCCTCAACATTTAGCTGAATGGAATTTGATAAATATTATTAATAAATTATTTTTAAAAGAAACTAAAGATTTAAAAGAAGAGCTTTTTGAAATAGCTTCTTTTGCTAATAATATAAATGAACATTTTATAAAAAATATTGTTAAATTAATTTTAGGTTACATATTACAAGAAGAAGGCAATATAAAAAAAGCATTAGAAATATTTAATGAAGAAATAACATATTTTTCTAAAGAAAAAATAGCTATCGGAGCCATGTTATCTTGGGCGTTAATTGTCAGAATTGCCATAAATTCTTCTGATATAGATAAGGCATTAAGTACGGCTTCAAAAGCTCTTGAAATAGCGCAAAGTCCTAAAATAAATAACTTTTTCTTTATTATTTACTTTGAAAAATTCTTAGCTGAAATATATATGATAAAAGGTGACTTAAGTGCAGTTAAGATGTATCTTGAAAAAGCTATTATGCTCGCTAAACAGCTTGATTTAAAATACCAGCTTGCAATTCTTTACCTTGACTACGGTAAATATATGGAAGAATATATGAATGAAAATCAATTATATACTTCAGAAAATGTTAAACTTACAAATGACATTTATAATAAGAGTGTGGACATTGCAAAAGATTTAAATATAAGCTGTTTAATAGAAGATACGACAAGAGAGCGTTCAGCATTTAAAACATATTGCCAGCTAAAAGCTATTGAAGTTTAAATTTTATTTATTCATATATTTTTTTATATAAATGATAACTTCTAAATATTTTTTTTACATAGTTTCTTGTTTCTTCATAAGGAATATTTTCCACAAAAACATCATAATCATCCGTAGGATTAGAGTTTTTAATCCATTTATAAACACTGCCTTCACCGCCATTATATGCGGCTATAACATAAAGTTCATTATTATTGAATCTGTCATTTAAGTATCTTAGATAAGTACAACCAAGAAAAAGATTTATTCGCGGATTAGTTAATTCATCAAGTGAAGGAATATTTAATGAATATTTTGAAATAATAAAATTAGCAGTTCCCGGCATTAATTGCATTAATCCCAAGGCATTGGAAGGACTTTTTGCATATTCATTAAAACAACTTTCTTCTCTAATTAATGACATAATCAGCCAAGGATCAATATGAAATTTTTTACCGGCAATATTAATTTCATCTGTCCAGTGCAGAGGATACGCAAGTTTATATGCAGCACTTATAAATGGGGGTTTTATTGGCATTTCTTTTATCATATCTCTTGCCAATACTACGGAACGTGATTTTTTATCTTTTTTCTGTTCAAACCAGCTTTCAACTATTTTATTTTCAAAATCAGCATCCTGCCATATTTCATAATCTCCAAGTGAAAATATTGTATTTATAAGTTTTAAATCTTTTATATCTATATTAGATAGACTTACAGGGAAATTTTTATGAGGTTTATGTACTATTTGGCAGGAAGGATTAGTCTGCCAAAAGTCTGTCTTCTTATTTAAAATATATTCTGCTCTTAATCCATAATAATCATCAGGATATTTTGATGCCAGCTTTGTTAATATTGCTTCTGATTCGGTGTAATTATTTAATTGTGCCTGCAATTTCGATAGCCAAAACATAATTCTTGTTGTTGAATTAACATTAGGATAATTTTTTAAATGAATTTGTGCATAATTAAGAGCATTTATGTAATTTCTATTTTTATATTCCTTCCAAAAAATCTTCCATAAAGATTCAGGCGCATAGTTAGATAAAGGATATTTATCAACAATATTTTTATATAACAATAAAGCCTTATCTTCAGGCAGCATGCCTGCCAGTTTATACATTACATAATCTTCACTTTTAAGAGAATTGGTTTGAACGAGTTTTAATATTTGAGTCCAATTTCTGATTTTAACACCGGGAAGATATGAAGCATAAATATCATAAATTTTATGAAGCCTATCCTCATTTGATATAGGAGAATATAGTCCGATTCCAGTTTCAATTAGTTTTTTTGCTATAACTTTATTTCCAATATTGTGATTAATTATTACAAGATAATCCCAATATGAATCTAAAGGCAGTTCAGAAAATAATTCAAGTGCTTTAGAATATTTGTGATTAACATAATAAACTCTGCCTAAAAGTTCTTTGTCCGTATTTGACAGATTCGGCTCCAGTGCATAAATTTCATCAGCACTTTGAATCATACAGCTTTTATCTTCGATTTCACCGGATAATACACCTTTTAAATAATGCCTGAAATAATTAAGTGCCTGCTCTTTATTTATTGCTTTTTCAATTAATCCAAGATAAAAATCTTCATTTGAAGGTTTATAATCATTTCTTTGCTTTAACTCAATAAATTTTTCTTTGGCTTTATCGTACTGTTTTAAATAAAAGCAGCATTTAGCTAAATTATATTGAGCTGTTTTTGCAAAAACGGAATCGGGATTTTTACCAAGGAAAAGTTCATATTTAAGAACGGCAGTCTGATAATCTCCAAGCTGCTGAGCACTTTTTGCCTGTTTATATAATGCCATGGGATAAAGAGGACTTATCCATTTTATTTTTAAAAATTTATAAAATGCTTTTGAATAATCTCCGCTGTTATATAGCTCCACTCCTTCTTTATAATAAACAGGAGAATTTTGAGTTATTTTATCATTATAAATTAATATTGTTATAACACATGGAGTTATAACTATTAATGACATTAATATATATTTCAAAAATTTATTCACTATTCTAAAAATCCCCTATATGATTAGCTTAGCATAAACAACAATAAATTTCTAAGAAACAATAACTCTGTTCCTGCCTGTCGTTTTAGCTTTATATAAAGCCTTATCTGTTTTTTGCGAGAATAAAGCCGGTGACATAGAATTGTTATACTCACATACGCCAATACTAACAGTTACTCTAATATTGGAAACTCCATCAATACCTAAAGATTTGATATCCATTTTAGATTCTTCAATAACTTTACGGAGTCTTCCGGCTACTAAACTAGCTTCCTTTATATTTGTTTGAGGCAGAATAATAAAGAATTCCTCACCACCATACCTGCATGCTATATCATATTCTCTGATTTCCGACTTAATAATATCCGAAACCTGCTTTAAAACGCAGTCACCTGCTGCATGACCATAAGTATCATTTACCTTCTTAAAATAATCAACATCAAGCATCATAGAGCAAAGAGGAATTGAATTTCTTTTACTGTTTGCGATTTCCTGATTTAGTCTTATTTCAAATTGACGCCTGTTATTTAATCCTGTTAACGCATCCATCGTTGCATATTTTAATACCTCTGCATACATATTTGCTCTTTGGATTGTCATACCTGATTGTCTTGTTAACTGTACAAGGTAATCAATATCTTTTTGCAATAAATTTTCTATATTACTGTATGCGGCTATCGCACCTAATATCTTTTCTTCGTTCACTATAGGGAAAATGCCTATTTTGGAATTTTCTGAAACAATATATTCCGTCTTTTCATTTATTTTATTTAAAAGTTTATATATACTTTTATCTTTGCAAGCATTTGGCCATACTAATTTATACTCGTTATCTTTGTATATAAATATATAAATTAAATGGGAAGTAATAAATCTGTCTATCATTTCACCAATCAAAGGAATGATATATGAAAGTTCATACTGGCTTTCAATAATTTTAGCAATATCTTTCATTGCCTTATAGAAATTTAAACTAACCTCCATTTGTTCATTTAATATATAATTAATAACAGCACCTGAAATCAATTTAGATGCAATATTTAACACACTTAAATAATCCGAGGTAATTTGTTTTTGTTCTTTTGTTCTTATTTGTATAAGTCCAAATACCTCATTGTTTGAAACAAGCGGAAACACAATATTATTTTCTTCAACTATTAATTCTTTTATATTGTACAAGTCTTCCTCATTAACATCCATGTTGAAGCAGATTTCATTAAACAAAAATTTCGAACCGTTTTCAGAATTTAATATTTCATAAATATAACTTATGCTTTTTTCTGATATCTCATCTCCTATTTGTTTAAAATTATCAGCAAAATCTTTTAAGCAAAAACTGTTATAATCCCAAATAATAATATTTAGTTTTTCTATATTCAGGTATGCTTTAAAAAGTTTATTTATAGCATTGACCGTGTTTATAGGCGATATTTTTTTTGCCAAAATATTTGCTAAATTATTTATAAATTCAATTTTGTTTTGTTTCTCTTTCATTATTTTATTTCTTTAAATTGTTTATCGTAACCGCACTTAAAAAATTCTTTTTTATTAATATCTTTTTGTTTATCCAAAATAACTTTTCCTTTATAATATTGAATTTCATCATCAGATAAAGCACTTAAATCAACTCGTTTTTTTATATAATCATATTCACCTTCATTAATAATTCGTCTTTTTGTTTCATTAATTATTCCATAAATATACTTATACTTTTCGTTTTTCAAATCAGAATTAATAAGCATAGCAGCTTTTTCAAATTCAGAAAGAGCTTCTTTATTTAAATGCATACTTCTTAAAAGCAAGGCAAAATTATAATGAGCTTCAAAGCTTTCAGGATTTATATTAACAGCTTTACAATAGTAAACACCTGCCTGCTGGTAATCTCCAATCAGTTGATTTGTAAGTCCCAAATTATAATTAGTATCAAAATCATTTTTAAGATAATTCAAAGCCTTTTTATAAGAATCTCTTGCTTGCCTTAAATATTTTAAAGAAGCAGCTGATTTATCACTCATATAGACTGCTTTTCCTCTATATGCAAGTCCCATATTATAATATGCAATACCTTTATTTATATTTGCATTAGTTTTATTATCATAAATAAACGGTATATTAATAAGAAAAGGATGTGAATTAATAACCTTACCATACTCTTGAATAGCCTTGTCATAATCAACCAATTTCTCAGATAGAATTATTCCCAAATCCATTCTGCAAATCATATAATCAGGACTATACTTTAGCGCATTTTCATAAGCACTTACTGCATCATAGTAATTTTCAAAGCTAACATATATGTTTCCTAAATTACAGCTTGCTCTTGAATGACCGGGGTAATGATAAAGTGCAGTTCTATAATAATCGACTGCTTTTTGATACTTCTTATTTCTGTATGAAACATCACCTTTATGAACAAAATAGAAGCCTATACATTTATGATACTGTCTTAAATAGAAGTCTTTTGCAAAAAATAATGAAGCAACAAACCCAATCATAATGAGAATCATTATATACTTTGTAATCTTTAATTTGAGAAGTTTTATAATAAACTCCACTATTTCTTACCTCATACTAATTTACGGGATACCTGATTTAATTAAGTATCGATATTTGTAGCATAAACAGCATTAGATTCAATAAATTCACGTCTTGGTTCAACATTATCACCCATAAGAACATCAAACAACTGGTCTGCAAGCATTGCATCTTCAATATTTACCTTTAATAAAGTTCTGTTTGCAGGATCCATAGTTGTTTCCCATAACTGTTGAGGCATCATTTCACCAAGCCCCTTGAACCTTTGTATACCGACACCTTTTTTGCCTCTGTCTTCAATTATTCTTTGAAGTTCCGTAAATGATGTAACGGTTAAGTCTTCTGTTCCCGTATTCAGATACAATGATTTTTCTTCTTCAAATAAGAAATCTCTTATTAAAGGATAGGAGGTTTTAATTTTATTATATTCGGAAGACTTTATAAGATTTTGTGTAACAGATACAGGCTCAATACCTTCACCTAAATCAACTCTGATAGAATATTTACCCGTATCAAGATTTTGTTTTAAGGCAACAGAATAATCTTTAGCTTCAACGATTCCGTAATTTTCGGCGTGATCTTTAATATAGTGTTGAAGATAAGCAATAATTTCATCCATTCTGGCTTTATCATCAAAGTCTTCCGGCTTAATTTCAGCTCTGACAAGTCCTCTTATCACAACAGAAGGGACTGCATTTATAATAGGACTGTTAAATGAATTATAATATCCGGACATATTTCCTATTAAAGAAACTAATTCATTATTTGCCGCAACTTTATCTTTAGAATTATCGCAAAGGGTTAAACCTTGCGTTCCTCTTTCTCTTAATGTTTTATCTAATGCTCTGTCATCATATAAGTATTCGGAGTTCTTTCCTATTGTAAGCTTATATAAAGGAGGCTGAGCTATATAAACATATCCGTTATCAATTAACGGTTTTGCATATCTGAAAAAGAATGTTAATAACAAAGTTCTTATATGAGCGCCGTCAACATCAGCATCTGTCATAAATATAATTTTGTGATAACGAAGTTTTTCAATATTAACATCATCTTCATTTTTACTTATATTAATACCTATAGCTTGAATTAATGATTGAATTTCATTATTTCCGTATATTTTATCAAGTCTTGCACGTTCTACATTAAGGATTTTACCTCTTAAAGGAAGTATAGCCTGAAACATTCTGTTTCTGCCCTGTTTTGCGCTGCCGCCTGCAGAGTCACCCTCTACTATGTATAATTCGCATTTCTCCGGCTCTCTGTTTGAACAATCTGCAAGTTTACCCGGCAGAGTAGAATTTTCAAGAGCAGTTTTTCTTCTTGTTAAATCTCTTGCTTTTCTGGCTGCTTCTCTTGCTCTTTGTGCTTGCAATATTTTTTCAATGATTAACTTTGCAGATTTAGGATTAAACTCAAGCCACTCTTGAAACTTTTCTCTTACAACATCATTAACTGCACTTTGAGCTTCAGTGTTGCCGAGTTTTTCTTTTGTCTGACCTTCAAATTGAGGTTCCGATAATTTAACGCTAACTATGGCAGTTAAACCTTCTCTTACGTCATCCCCCGTAACATTGGGATCAGAATCCCTTAATAAATTATTTTTTCTTGCATAATCATTTAATACACGTGTAATAGCATTTCTGAAGCCCGTTAAATGTGTTCCGCCCTGATGTGTATTAATATTGTTTGCAAAACTCAAAACGGATTCATTATAGGCATCTGTATACTGCAAAGCGATTTCAACGGCTATACCATCAACGGTTTTATCCATATATACTGGCTGTTCAAACATTACGTTTTTATTTTTATTTAAAAATTCAACATAACTTCCGATACCGCCTTCATAGTGGAATACTTCTTCTTTTTCCGATTTTGCGTCTATAAATGTAATTCTGAGTCCTTTATTTAAGAAAGCCATTTCTCTTAGACGGTTAGAAATAACTTCCCTGTCCATTATAGTTGTTTCTTTAAATATCTCAGGATCAGGCCAAAAAGTAGATTTTGTACCTGTTTTATCCGTTTCTCTTATTTTTTCGACAGGACCTGTCGGTTCACCTCGCATATATTCTTGTCTGTGAACAAAACCGTTTCTTGAAACTTCAACTATCATTTTTTCAGATAGCGCATTAACTACGGAAGCTCCTACACCGTGCAGGCCGCCTGATACCTTATAACCGCCGTCTCCGAATTTACCACCGGCATGAAGCACGGTATGTACGATTTCTAATGCTGATTTACCCGATTCCGGTTTAATATCAACAGGAATACCACGACCGTCATCCTCCACCGTTACGCTCTCATCTTTATTTATCGTAACTTTTATATGTTTACAATAGCCTGCTAACGATTCATCTATTGAATTATCAACTATCTCATATACACAATGATGAAGCCCTCTTTGACTTGTAGACCCTATATACATGCCCGGTCTTAGTCTTACCGCTTCTAACCCTTCTAAAACTCTTATATTACTGGCATCATAATTATTTGTTTGTGTTGTCATGTTTTTTCCCCAACTCTATTTATCTACTATATTGTACTACAAACAAACCCTTTAGGCTAATTTATTACTATTATTTAACTATATTAAATTATAATTTTTTGGTATAATGTAAATAAATAAGGATTAAATATGTTTTTTCAAAGAAAATGCAAAATAACATTTATTAAACATGGAGCAACCATTAATACCGAAGAAAACCGTTTTTTCGATAATGAAGATTTTCCGCCTCTTAATGAAACAGGAAAAAGTGAAATCGAAAGAATTTCCAAATGGATTGATAACAGAGGATTAAAAATAGATAAAATTTATACAAGTTCTGCTCTAAGATGCTTGCAGAGCGCAAGAATATTGTCTGAAATTTGCAATCAGGATTTTGAAATTCTTCCTGATTTGACAAGCAGAAAAAGCGGTATTTGGAGCGGATTATCTTTAGATGAGATTGAAACGAAATTTCCCGGAAATATTGAACAGTATTATAAAGATGCCGAAAATTTTACACCTTACGGGGGTGAAAATATTTTTGATTTTAGTAATCGAATAAACAATATAATTAATGATATTATTGCTCAAAACAGTCATAAAAGACTTGTAATTATTACGCATGGTGAAGTTATTCAAGCTGCAGTAGCAAGAGCAATAAACCTTTCTTTAAATGACAGCTTTAAAATATATGTACCTTCAGGCAGTGCTACACAGATAAGCTATTTTAAAGACTGGGCAAGCCTTATTTATTCAGGTTACATTCCGAGTTAGTTATGAAGTATACTGAAATTAAAACAGCTGAAGATATTAAATATCTATCTAAACTGGCTTACCATATATGGCACGAATACTGGCCGTGTATTCTTTCTGATGAACAGATTAATTATATGCTTAATAAATTTCAATCTGAAAATGCGATTAAACAACAGTTAGAATTTGAAAATTATATTTATTATATTATTCAAGATGATAAAAAAAATGATATAGGCTATTTCGGCATAAGCATTAAAGATAATTATTTATTTCTTTCTAAACTATACATAACACAAGAATTTCGCCATAAAGGTTATGGAAAACAAATATTTGAAAAAATTATTGAATTAACAAAAAAATATAGCAAACCTTCAATTCGTTTAACAGTTAACAAATATAATTCTAATACCATAAAAGCGTATATAAAATGGGGATTTAAAACAATTGATTCTGTTGTAAGTGATATCGGAAGCGGATTTGTTATGGATGACTACATAATGGAATATCAATTATAAGAAAATAAGGCTCAAACTCATAATTAACAAGCCTGATACAATACCGATAATAACATGGTGATTTTCTCCGTATTCTCTAGCTAAAGGAAGCAAAGTATCAAATGACAAATATACCATAATTCCTGCAACAGCTGCCGTCATAATACCTATTGACTGAGCAGGCATAATAGTTTTTAAAAGAACAACGCCTATTAACCCTCCGACGGGTT